>JBNKDZ010000111.1:0-6873 GCA_050288525.1 Cyclobacteriaceae bacterium | reverse complement strand
ATTTTATGTGTTAATAAGTTTTATGAAACTTGATGCCATAAATTATGAACTTGGGTATATTTTTTTGTCTGTCTATTTCATTTGGATTGCTCCGGTTATCGTCCTACATATAACATATTATTTTAAGGATAGAGGGATTTTATTGGTTATCGATTTATTTCAAAAAAAAATCTCGTATCAAAAGAAAAAGTCATTTATTGAATTCAGCTTTAATGATATTGATAGGATTGATCAATATAAAACTCCAGGTTTGAATAGAAAGGCTCATGGATGGGCATTATGGGATGATTATAATTATACAACAATAACCTTAAAGAACAAAAGAATTATTTTAATTACATGCTTTATTGCTAATGAACTAAATATAAATATAGATAAAGAAAAGATCTTTATTCATAAAGTAATATTCCCTGTTTTAAGAAAACCAAATTTGAATAATATTAATGCAAAAGAAGAAATACTAATTCCAGAAATTTATACTAAAAAAATTAGCAAAAAAACATATAATGAACTTAACGACATAATTAAACACAGATCAGAATACCACAATAGCTTTGTTGAAGCTGCAAAGAGAGAATTAATAAAAAGAAATGCAATTGAAGACAGAGAATAACTCAGTTTAAGTGAAGTTTATAAAAAGATAAAACTAAAATACACTGGGAGTAAGTGTGCCTTAAGATGCTTCACGGCACACCTACGCCTATATGGGGTGTGAGTAATTAGCAATAGGAACTTGACTTCAACGGGTAATAAGAAATTCTGTAAATCCTATAATTCTGTAAATCCTGCTTCAGACAATTTATTCAACAATTCTCCAAACTTCATCCCCACACCTGATTGTAGAATAAAGAAAAAGTAACCCTGGGCGTTGATTGCATCTACGTCCGAATATCATTTCAAAAGAGATAACCGGGAATTTGTAATTCCGGGCCTTTTAGAACATTTCCTGTTCAAACAGTGCCAATCAAAAAATCCGACTCACCCCTAACTGGGAGAAGTATGTAAAAGAAAAGTAAACCTGGGCGTATGATTGCATCTACGCCCAAATATCCTGTAATCGGGAAAAACTAAGGATTTAAATCCTGGGCCTGTACGAGGGAATATAAAAGAAACGGAAGAGCCTGGCTTTAGGAGAGTCAGGCTTATCTTTCTTTCCACAGCTTAGGATCTCCAAGCCGGGTGGTGTATATGAAAAGACTCCAAAACTTCCTGAAATCCCAACCCTAATTCGAGTTTTTCCATGTATACCCATGCGGCCAGTTCGAGGTATTCGTGGGGACTGCTGTATGACATACGTGGCACGTGTTCCGGTATTCCGGATTGGTGCCACCATGCTCTTCGGCAAATTCTTCAAGTTCGTCATCTCCTCTGGAGTTTTCGTGGCATACACCACAACTGCCGATTGTCTTGACTTTTGTTCCCATATATTGCAACGGCTGATAGTTGTCTATGGCTTCGCGGGAGGGGTACATGGCATGCGGACTGCCATGACAGGTCGTACAGTACAGTTGTCCATGCCCTTTGGCGTTACGATACAGGGTATTGGAAGGGGCCATCCCGCTGACGTTCGTATGACACGTTTTACAGGCCGGCTCGTTTTCCCAGGGAACCCTGCCATTTGCGATGGTTGATGCAACATTGGCCATATCACCATGACAGGCAACACAATTCCCGTCATTGGCGGATCCCATATGTTCGAGGCTCCTGCTGCATTTGGTGGTCTGACCGGGGTGACAGTCATAGCATCCTGCATCTTTGGTTGCATGATACCCGTGAATAGCTTCCGAAAAATACATGCCTGAAGATCCGGGGCCTGATGTTCCCAGCGCCGGACTGCCATGGCAGCTGGCGCACAGTACAGGTTTTTGATCTACCAGATCCGTGCCTTCCTCATCATCATGTGCCTGCAGAATGTTATGAAATACGGTGGATGATCCTTCGCTATGACATTTATCACAGTTTATCTCATCTGAAACAGGTACGGTTGCGTGTGTTTTGGCAAGTACATTGCCGGATGCATCTTTCACCTGGATGTTTATTTCCTGGTACGGATCCCAAACACCGTCATCATCAACAGGGACCACGGGCATCCCTTCAGCGGTAAAATGATCTGTATTGTTTGTCATGGTTCCCGACAATCCGGTGCCGGTCAGACCGGTATCGTGTGCCGGGGCAGTACCTCCGAACAGGCTTGTGAAGTAGGTCCAGAATCCGCCATATGCGCGTTTGTCGTAGGAAGACGTGTTGTTGATCAGGTTATATTCCACATTTAGTCCGGAAGTAACGATCTCCGGAGGGTCGCCCCGCTTTACAACCTGAACATTAACGGTGTTGTAAGGAGGGAGGATAACCAGTTCATCGTATGAGGGGTTCAGGCAATGCATGCCCAGATCGTTCCAACCGAAAACGACGTAGTCGCCATCAAATACAGGATTGAATGAGTCTTCTTTCTTACATGATAACAGGATCAGCATGCAGATGGTAGCCAGACGGAATATTTTCATTGCTTTGGTAGTTATCTGAGATACGTTAATGATGTTCGCGATATTTAAATATAATAATTAATCTCCTGTTTATCAATGGATAATGGTGTGTTTTGTGTAGAGGTATTTCTGAGATGTTGATCCTGATTATAAAAATTTTGTTTCACGCGAAGGGCGCAAAGTAGTGCGCAGAGGAGCGCAAAGTGATTTTATATACCCCATTCTGGTCGTGAGGTTAAGCGCAGCGGTCCTACGACCTACCATTGCATAGAGCGTCCGCTCGGAAGCCTCAAAAAGCAAAACAGTCAAAAAGAACAAAAACCAACCAAACATCAATTTATACAGCTACGAAACAACTATATTTGAAAATCATAACAAAATATTTTTTTATTATGTCTATTCAAAAGGTTTTAAGGTTATCGTTATTTTTATTGATAACTACTGTCGCAACTGCACAAAATAATGATCAAAAAGAGATTAAGTACTTTAAGGATTTTGATTTTAAAACCCAACATTGTTATGGAGAGATACCGTTAGATTCAGGTCGAACTGATTTGGAAAATATATTTATTGTTCATTATGATCAAGGAAAGATTGTAAGAATAGTATATGATAATTGCAATTTTTATCCGGTTGAAAATTCTGCATATAATATTGATTATGAGGGATTTCTTGTAGATGGACAAGATAGTGTTATTTTTACAGATGAAGGGTTTGAACGGTTCATTTATGATTATCGTAGCGATATTAAAGGTTCCAGGATTCGACAATATTTTAATAAAAACCATTTATTAGTTAAAAATCGATATTATAATCCCGGGAAAATATATAAGGAGACCATAATTAACTATAGTTTTTATGTAGATACAATGGGGGTAAATATTGATTCGGATAATGTGTTCAATTTTATTGATTATTTACCTGAAATTTCTCAGGAACATCTTAGTGCGTTTTTCAGGGATACATCAGTACAAAAGGATTTGAAGGATTTGATTGTAGTACAGGAGAACTATGATCTTGAGTATCTGAAATATTCTGATGAGGACGAATCGGATACTTATGAAATAATGGAGCTTGCTTTATTTTTTGAAAATGTCAGGAATGATGAAGCCGGAATTATAAAAGAAAGGAATATAAAAGTCCTGAATAATCATTATTATTTTTCATATAAGTTCACAGTTGATGATTACTTCAGGATGTTTAGCTATGAATATCCATATGATAATTTTCAAATGTATACACCATATATGGTTGAGGAAGCAAGTGATTTTGGTTCGAATAGGGAAGGGTTGAATGGTAAAGAATGGAATAGTGAAGAATGGGATAATGAAAAAGACGCTGTTCCGAATCTTACAAAATAGTAATTAATTAATCAAAGAAAATGATTCCCTGATTATTAAAATTTTATTTCACGCGAAGGGCGCAAAGTGATTTTTTATACAACAAAAAAAGGCCCGGTATTCAGTCCGGACCTGTTAAAGATTTTAGGATATACCTTATTTATTTTTTAAGTCCACAATATGCCCGTTGAAGTCGAGGTACCTGACTTTCTTGGAGAAATCTTCAAGTTCATAGAGGTAGCGCGTCCGGCACACACAAAACGAGTATTCCTTGGTTTCGGTTTTCAGTTCGATCTCAATCGAGTTGCCATCGGGACTGACAAGGTCTTTTTTGGAAATTTCGACTTTGATATCGTTATCACTGATCTTAATAGTGTCGCCGTTAACCAGGATCTTGCCCATATTGTCTTCCATACAATTCATTTCGGCTTCGAAAACGATCTTCAGATATTTCTTGCGGAAGACCAAAGTATCCACAGTGAATTGATCCGGATTATATTCTTTTAATACTTCCAGACAAGTGCTTTCAAAATTGATGACATTGTGTTCTTCCTGGGCAAATGAAAAATGAGTGATAAAGAATAAAAATAGCAGGTTTATGAGGTTCAGTCTTTTCAACATATAATAAATGTGTTAATGTGTTTGTTATACAAAATTAAAAACAGGATCTGATTCCAAGCGGATCAGGTAATCCTTGTATTAATGGGATTTTTTGCAAAATGGTAAACCCTGAATTTATACTATTTTATAAATAAATCAGGTTTTTTTTGTACTACTCAGGTCAGGATATGTGGATTTATTTGGTCGGGACCAGTAGTTCCCGGATGTCGATGTCTAAAATTCGGGCAATTCTTTTGAGATCTTTAAGGTGTGGCTGTGACTTGTTGTTGCACAATGCTGTCATGGCAGTGGTGCTGATCCCCAGTTCCTGTGCCAACCATTTTTGGGATTTTCCCTGGATCACCAATAGCTCTTTTATTCGATTAATTCTATCTTCCATAGCTTTAAATTCACTCTAAAATAATAATAGAATAGTGATATTCCACAGACAATTTATATAAAAATAATGGGCATATTTTTTTGATTTATTTATTTAAAACAAGAAACACTTGCATAAAAACAATAAAAGAATATATTTGTATAATTATTAATTAGATAAAAAAATTTTCAAATTAATTAGTTTTAGTTAGTATAAATGATGGAAAGGGGAGATTTGTGTGAATGTTACAGGTGTGCAATGTTTCGCTAAACATATTAGACCACTACTTATATATTTTTATGTATAGCCTGACAGGGTTTTGCACAGATGTGATTTTCGTGAAAAGGTGGTTAGAGGCAAAAATACGTTCTTTGGTAACAGGGAGCGTATTTCCTCTTTCGTTATACGGGAAGTTCTATTTTGCATTCTGTTCCGATAGAAGGATTGGATTTTATAGTGATTTTTCCCTTTAATCTGCTAATAGTTTCTTTTACAATATACAAACCCAGTCCGGATCCCTGTGATTTTTCATTGGCACGAAAATACATATTGAAAATCTTGCTGAGATACTGTTCTTCAATACCAATACCATTGTCTTTAATTGAAAGCACACATGTGTGATTGTTGGCCTTACACGACATATGCACAGATGGTTGAGGTTTGGCAGTATCAGCGAATTTAACACAGTTGTCGATAATATTTATGAGGATTATTCGTAGTCGTTGTTCGTCTGTATGGATGACTTGCTGAGGATCAATTTCATTGATAAATTTTATCCGGGTAAAGTTGGTGGTCATGGACAGTTCTTTGTAAACGTCCTCGATTATATTGTAAATGTTAACAGGAGTGATGTTGATGCCCATATGTTTGTTCCGGGCATATTCGATCAGACTTTTAATGACTTGTTCAAGTCTGGTGATGCTTTGTTCTATATGTTGGTGGCATTCTTGTATCCGGACAGGATCGTCTTCAAGTTGCGCTATTTTTACCAGTCCGGATACCGATTTTAATGGGGCGCTCAGATCGTGGGAGGCGCTGTAAACAAAACGGTCGAGTTCAAGTACGGTCTTGTCAAGTTCTTCGATGGTATTTTTAAGTGTCCGGGTTCTTTTATCAACAAGCTTTTCCAGTTCTTCATTAATTTTTTTCAATTTGTTTTTGGTGATCTCAAGTTCGCGGCGCTGTAGGTTGATCTGCTCATTTTGAGTTGAAAGTTCTTCATTCTGCGCCATGATCTCATCTTTCTGGTTGGCGATTTCATGTTTCTGATTCTGAAGCTGGATGTTTTGTTCATTGATCTCTTCAATTTTATCTCCCAACTCATAGTTTTTCAACTCAAGTTCCCAGGTGCGTTTTTTTACGAGGTTGGTCAAGGCTATTTTTTGACGTACATGGTACCGGAGTCTCAGCCAGAAGATCAGGAATCCTGTGATTAACAATACAATCACAAAAAGTATTTTTGCCAACAGGGTCTGCCACCACTCAGGATGAATTTCAATATGTATGGAATTGTCTTTTTTCATCCAAAATCCGTCCACATTGGAAGCTTTAATGTGCAGAATGTACGTTCCCGGATTGAGATTTGTGAATACAGCCTTGCGGTCTTTCCGATTGATTTGCCAGTCGGCATTAAACCCCTCAAGAAAATATTTGTATTCGTTATCCTTGTTAAAACTGAAGTCAAGGGAGGCAAATTCAATGCTGAATGAATTCTGATGCTTCAGATCAATCCGGTCTGCTACAATGATGTTTTTTTTAAGGGGAGATCCGGGTTCTCTTACATTAACTTCTTTATTGTCGATATACAGATTCGTAAATACCAGGGAAGGGGTATCTTTGTTTAATGTAATCTTATTCGGGAAGAAGGCATTGAATCCGTTCACGCCTCCGAAAAACATCTGCCCGTCATCAAATTTGATCATGCTGTTCGGGTTAAACTGATTGCTTTGTAGTCCGTCAGCTTTATTGAAATTAATGAATGTTTCACTTTCAATGTCAAATACCGATATCCCCAGGTTTGTGCTTACCCAGATGTTCTGGCTTTTTTCGTCTTCAAGGATGGCGTTGATAA
>JBNKDZ010000110.1:0-13637 GCA_050288525.1 Cyclobacteriaceae bacterium | reverse complement strand
TACTGATTATATTTAATCAATATTAATTGTTCAATTATGGAGCGTAAATCCATCCTATACATGAAAATCCTTAAAAGCAGCCTGTTTCTGTTTTTTACCCTGATCCATTTTTACTTCTTCACCCCTGTATTTGCCCAGGAGGATATTGATGTCGGCAAAACCGGCTGGGGTGTTAAAAGGCCTGTTATGGCAGCTGCATGTGACAATGGCTGTCCATGGGGTGAATTGGGGGATTTTATCAAAGAATCGATGAAACCGTATGGCTATTCGGTGATCCTTTGCCGCAATTGCAACCGGTCGTATGGTCCGGGACTTGTTTCGGAGAATAATTATCCGCCGCCGTTAGATGAGATCAATCTGGAGGATGGCGTAAATGTACGCGTAAACGCCCGGGTGGATTTTGGGGTCACCTCAAGTGCCATGTTGCATTCGGCGTATAATGGTTCCCTGATGGGCGATGCCGAATATAAAAACCTCCGCCTGATAGCCCGTATTGAAGATCCATATTTTTACCTGGTGGCAATCAACAAAGCTTCCGGATTTAAAGATTTTTCAACGATCAAAGAGAAGAAAATACCTGTGAGGATCATGGGCGCAGACGCTAATATGGATATAATCCTCAAACATTATGGGATAAGCAGGGAAGACATAAAAGCCTGGGGAGGAAATACTTCGGTTTCACTGGATGATGCCAAAGAAGGAAAGTTTGACATCATCGCCGGTTTTCTGGCCAGCCCTGCCTATAACCCCGAATCTGCCTGGTGGACCACCCTAAGTCAGAAATATGATCTGTATTTTGTTCAGCTGCCTGAAGAAGTGGTGAAAACCATTGTAGATAAAAATGTCGATGCTGAAATGGTAGAAGTACAGAACAGCATGCTTAAAGGTATTTATAGAAGAATTAAAACAGCAGGCCGGTCAGGAGAAGCCATCTTCGGACGGGATGACACTCCCGAACAGGCTGCTTACGACCTGGCGAAGTCAATCGACAAAAACCATGGCGCTTTGAAATGGTTTATCCGGATCTATACCTATGATCCGAATACTGTTTGGCATAACTTTGGTGTGCCATTACACCCCGGAGCAGAACGATATTACCGTGAGGTGGGATATATGAAATAATTTTTTCTTAATAATAAAATGATATGAACAAACCGGAAATAATTAAACACACTGTTAAGCAACTATTCGAACATGGGAATACAGAGATAATATCCTCCGCTTTCTCGTCTGAGTATACAGCACATGCAGAAAACAAGGAATACAAAGGGCATGATTTCATCATGAAATTCACCAAACTGTTATGTTCCTCCTTTTCAGGTATTCGTGTTCTGAAAACCGACATCCTCGTAGAAAACGAAGACCGAATCACCTGGCAGCGTACCGTCCGAGGAACCCATATCACCAACATGATGGGAATCCCCCCTTCAAATAAAACCATTACCTGGAATGAAATGATCGTAAGCCGTTTTGAAGGCGATAAAATTGTGGAAGAATGGGTTGTTTCTGAATTATTGGGTCAGTTGTTGCTAAAATAGTTCAGTTTTGAGCAATGCCAGATTATACCAAACTGCTTCGCTATTTCTGTCAATTCCAATAGTTATATCGATTTTTTATATTGCTTTTCAATATAACCTTTGGAATCCTGAACTAAACTTTTATACTCTTTCAATAGCAATAATTATATTTTATAGCTTCCTGGCTTATCAAATAAGATTAGGTAAAAAATGGGCAGCAAGGTTATATATCATTTTATATGTTATTGGATTCTTTTCGTTTCCTGTAGTTCTTTATGATGGATTCAGGCTCTCATTTTTGAATGGCTCATTGGTATTTATTCTAATTTTATTTCAAACATTATCATTTGTGTTCCTGGTAAATATTGAAGTACGAAAAAGGAATTCAAATAAAAATCAATATGTTATCTAATAACATTTTCCATATTTTCTATGATCTACAAAATTGCCAAATACACATTATTACTTTTATTCGCCTTTTTAGCGTTGTACCAGTTCTTTCCTACAGGAGATTATTGTGTATCCGGAATGATGATCGCATTTATGTGGCTTTTTTTTGGTGGACTGTTTGTCTTGGCTTTCATCATTTTTCTTGTGATCGATATAACCCGTAATATCCGGAAGAAAACAAAGTTCGATATCATCCCGACCGTTCTGATGGTTGGCTTTATCCTCCTGAACCTGGTATGGATAAACAACCTGGAAGATAACAGCAGAATGTGGAAAGATATTCAATGGAAAGGAACGCTGCGTTCGGAAGCCGGAGATGGTGATCTGATGTTGTACACAGATGGGACTTTCGATGCCAAATGTCAATATACCGAACATAGTTGTTATTTCTTCGGTGCATATTCCATTGAGAATAATAAATTGACTTTGGTAAAGAATGATCTGGAAGAATTGACAGACCATCGCTTTACTGCTGAATATTTTGTGCATGGTGACAGCCTGTTCGTGCCGGTTGATAGTGTGTTTGGAGAGATTTTTAAGGTGGTAGGTGATACGGAGGATTAGTTTTTTACAGTGAAAAAAATCCCTAAAGCTGGCGCGCACCGAAGCTGGCGCGCATTTTCAAAATGCGTGTCTATAATGAAAAGGCAGACATATTCAGGCAATTGTATTGCCGGTTCGGTTCAGAGCAATAACAATCAGGCAGGTCTTCGGGATTATTAAATGTCTGAACAGGATTTTATGGGTTAAAAGATTGCATGATTTTTAATTTCACCTCAACGAAGCTTTTACCATTCTGTCGATAGCAGTGAGAAGTGGTGGTTCGTGAAAAACGTGAGACACCATAGCCGTCAACCTAAGGGAAAATAGCAAAAAAACAACATAGAGCCTTCATCGGTAGGTGAAAACCTGGCTTGTCTAATACGATAAAAATATCCCTGCTCATATTAGACCCCTGCCGGGGTCGGGTAATCGTTTCTATTGTCTTCTACAAATATGTGACTTCTCCGAAGTCATAATGAAACAAATAGATTTTTAGTCAGGCAATCTATATCCAACATAATGTTAAATCCCGGAGGGATTTCATATTTATAGATATCATCTAATGTATTTAAAACGACCCCGGACGGGGTCATATCTTTCGTCGTCTTAAGGATCAATCCGGAAATTTAACAAATATTCATTCTTATCTTAAAAGTCTTCAAAATGCGCCATATTCTTCTTTTGTGATGTTCCTTCTGATTTTCCAATGCCTTGGTTCGGTCAGTACTCTAATTAATTCCTTAGGTTGACGCCTATGGTGAGACACGAACCACGGAAAAGTGTCCTGTCCACTTTCCACTTTCCACTTTCAACTTTCAACTCTTTTTTCTGCTGATCAGTGAAACGCCGACGATAACCATCGCGGTACCGATCATTTGATAGACGTTTATAACTTCACCCAGAAATATTACGGCCAGCACTATGGTACTGATTGGTCCGATACTTCCCAAAACGGCGAAATCCGAAGCTCCGATCCTGCGGATAGCTTCCGAAACCAGGAAAGAAGGTATTATAGTAGCGAAAACAGCCATCAACAGGCCAAGCAGATAGACTTCTGCCGGGTAGCCAAACAGATTTCCGGGTTGAAGGATCAGATAGTGGATTATTACGATTACGCAGGAAATGATCATTGCGTAAGCTGTAAACCGTACCGTACCGATCCGGGGGATCAATTGTCCGCTGCCCACCAAATATATGGCATAGGTAAAAGCACACAAAAATATCAGCGACATTCCCAACCAGACATTATCCCCTTCCAGACTAAGGTTTTTCGCAAAAGCCACAAGAATACCCGCATAGGTTATCAAAATCGCCAATACATGTTTTTTGGTGATTGGTTTGCGAAATACAACAGCAGATATGACCAGCACCATCGTCGGATAAGCAAAAAGAATCAACCGCTCAAGACTGGCATTAATAAATTGCAATCCATAGAAATCAAAAAAGCTCGAGGCGTAATACCCGACAAATCCAAGGAAAAATATAGCCAGCAGATCCTTTCGTTTAACAGACTTTTCAGGCTCTTTAATGGATATCCTTATCGCAATAAACACATAAACAGGCAGCGAAAATACCATTCGTAACAACAACAACGTTACGGTATCTACATGATACCAATAGGCCATTTTAACCATTACAGCTTTTGATGAAAACATAAATATGCCTGTAACAGCCAGTAAAACACCTGTCATGCCGGATGACAATCCCAATTTCTCCGTTTTTATCATTTTTAAAAATCTTTGCATAAAAAAAGCCCCTGAAAAATTCAGGGGCTTTTATGATTAATTTCTTTTTTTATTAAACAATAGCTACCCCTTAAGTTTCGTCCTCCAAAACTTTGCAGAATATGCACTAATGAGATGGTTATTGATTAATTTCATGATGCAAATGTATGTGTATAATTTTATAAATACCTTGTTCCGTTCCGGTTTTTGTTAAAAATTCTTTAGTTAATCTTCCCATTCACCTCAGGTTCAGCCTGTTCCCAGTTTTTCTTTAATAATGATTTTATTTGTGAAGCTTTTGTTGTTTCATTGAGTTTTAACAATGCCTTGTATTTTCCCAACAGCGAAAGACTCCTGCCGGGTGCTCTTTGAAGAGAAAGATCATATTGATCAACTGCTTCCTGGTATTTTCCTGCTTCCAGAAGCATATCCCCGTACAACTCAGATGCCGGCTTCACAACGACAGGAGGTCCCGGTTTATAGTCAATCCTTTTTTCGGTTGACAAGGCTTTGTCCATGTATTCAAAAGCTTCTTCCTGTTTATTTTGTTTAAAGGCCATAAGTCCCTTTACTTCAAGTTCCATCACTTCAGAGATCAGCATTTCCTGTTCAATACCTGCAGTGCTTACTACTGGTTCAATCCCGCAATTCCGAAAATCCTGAAAGGCTTCTTTTTTATTCCATTCAACGGTACGCTGATCGATCAGCTGGTTCAGGAACCAGTCGGCGCGGCTAAAATCATTCTTATCAACAGCCGTCATGGCACTGACAAAAAACAGGGCAGATTTCGCACTCAGGCTAAAGCCTTTTGTTGGGATTTCCAGAGATGAAATATTGTCCTGCCATTTGCCTGTTTCAACTATGTAGGCTGCTTTCATCATGGCCAGGTGGAAGCGCATGCGCTCAGACCGGGTATATTGGGCATCGCGGATCATATCTTTCAGCAATTCCATTGCTTTTGCATACCTGCCCTGTTGCAGATATCCGTATTGCAGCCACCACAGCGTGTGATAATCGCGGTCTTCCAGGGATCCTTTATTTTTCTTTACCTGAGCTTCGGAAATTTTCCAGGCCATTTCATTCCTCGTCACCACCTCGCCCCATTTTCCGGTTGCCAGATAGATATGTGTCGGCATATGGCAGGCATTTTTGGCGGCAGGAGCTGCTTTGGTGTATTTTTCAGCAGCATCCATCCCTTTGTATGCCTGTTCGGGGTTATCATAAACGCGGATCAGATAGTGAGCTGCTCCGGGGTGTGCAGGATTTTCGGCCAGAACTTTTTTCAGGATCTTTGCAGCCTGGTCATATTTTTCCTGTATAATCCCACTATGACATGATCCTATCAGTGATAAGGCATAAAACACGGCTGCTTCCTGATCCTCCGGGTGCGCATTGTACACATTTTGCATCGCCTGTTCGTACCTCAGATCCCGCTCATTCTTATTCTCTTTCTCTCCGTAAAGCGAATCCAGTGCTGCCAGAAAACCTTTCTCCACGTCGTTGGCGGCCATCTCATACCTGTCATTTGCTTTTACCGCTAACTTTAAAAGGGTTCCTCTCCCCTTCTGAAAATCCTGCTGAAACCAGACCGGGTGATTATAACACATTGCTTCACCCCAAAATGCCATAACACATGCAGGATCAAGCAACTGTGCCATCTGGAACTCCTTAATGGCTTGTTCATACTCAAAATGATGCAGCAACTTCAATCCTTTTTCAAAATACGGTTTTGCCACATCAGCTCCGGAAACATTAAAAACAACCTTTCCCAATTGATCGTCCTGAGCCAGCCCCTGAATCACAGGTGCCAGAACGAATAATATGGAAAATATCCTTTTTTTCAATAACATTTCTATAGGTAATAACTTCATATTCTGTTTTTATACATTCCAACAACAATAATCATGCAGACCTTATTTTTCTCCACAACTACTAAAATCATTAATGGATAGAAATTCAGTACTGCATATCTTATCATAAAACTATTAAAACTATAAAAATATTCTTTTCTTTAATAACTTTGATACAAAAGGCTAACTACATACCAATGAAAATTACAAGTTTTTTACGTTTTCAGATAATGCTTCTTCCTTACCTGGCATTGCTGTATTCGTGTTCAATTCTACCGTATGAGACTAAAAAAGAAACAAAAATAAAGGCATTGCTGATCGACGGTCAAAACGACAGTCATGATAATTGGAAAGAGTGGTCGCCGGTTTTGTTAAAACAGCTTGATGAGTCAGGTCTTTTCATAGTAGACATTTTTACTTCTCCTTCCAAAGGTGAGAGTCTGGATAATTTTCAGCCGGATTTTAGTGACTATGATGTTGTCATATCAACCTATAACGGTGACAATTGGTCTTCCCGCACACGACGTGCCTTTGAAAAATATGTCGAAAAAGGAGGTGGCTTTGTGGCTATTCATTCTGCAAGCAGTGCTTTTCCTCAGTGGGAAGATTACAACAAAATGCTTGGTCTGAGTAACTGGAATGAAGCCAATGCCCAGGACAAGCCGTATATCTACGTAAACGAGCAGGGTGAGGTGGTCCGTGATCCCACCAACCGAGATGAATCTGCCGCAGACGATCTGCACGAAATCGTCATATCCAGATTCTCAAAGGATCATCCTATTATGAAAGGATTGCCTGATACATGGCTACATGTAAGAGATGAGGTGCTTGACCATTTGCGCGGACCGGGAGAGAACATGGAGATCCTGGCCACTACGCAGCTTAAGACCGGAGAGCGATATGAGCCACAACTTATGGCTGTTACCTATGACAAAGGCAGAGTATTCCACACCACCCTCGGACATGATAAAGCTGCCTTGTCGTGTGTCGGCTTCATGACAACCTTTATCAGAGGCGCTGAATGGGCAGCTACAGGTAAAGTAAATTTCCCCGTTCCGGACGATTTTCCGACCGCTGAAACTACAAGTATGCGGGAATATTGAATTTTTATAACTCCGATTTGCTCAATGGTGTATAAGAAGATATGCTTGAACTAAAAAATGTATCAAAAGCTTATGGGGATAAAACAATCATTACCGTTCCGGAATTAAAGATCCCTGAAGGTATTTTTCACATCAAAGGCATAAACGGTAGCGGAAAAACCACTTTTTCAAAAATCCTGGCCGGCCTGATCCCCTTTACGGGCAACATAACCCTGCATGGAAATATTGACCCTGTTAAAGATCTGGTACGATATCGCCATCTGATAAATTTTGGCGAATCAGAACCAAAATATCCCGGATTCCTGACAGCAAGAGACCTGATCGAATTTGTCGCGAAAGCCAAAAAAGCGCCTCAGGATCAGAAAAGCCTTCTTGTTGAAACCTTTGGGATCAACAGCTATTATAAAGATCCATGTGAAACGTACTCATCCGGCATGCTGAAACGTTTATCACTCGCCCTTGCATTTCTGGGCAATCCCACTCTGATTATTCTTGACGAACCATTTAACACGCTTGACACAGATTCTGCCAATATCCTGGCAGATAAGATCCAACACCTCCATGCCGCCAAAAACATAAGCTTTATCTTATCATCACACCAGCCCGTAACATCCGGAATTCACATTTCAAGGGTATTGACAGTCACCAACCATCTTATTTCATTTGAAGATGCATAGTATCAGCAGCGTATTGTTTAAATGTCTTGTCAGGGAATATTACAGACGCAATGCCGGTTTTTTTGCTTTTATCCTGATTGTTGCTTTCAGCTTTTTACGGGGAACGGAACACATTGCTATCGGCAAATTTATCGTTCGTGACCTGTGGATGATCCTGCTGTTTTTCATGATCCAGATGGCCTATTTTATCAAGACATTTCTTTTTGTCGCCCGGCACCTGAAAAGACCTGAAAACAGCGTTTTGCACCATCTTACGATTGTGAGCAAAAAAGACCTTTATAGCTCCTTTCTGAATGCTGCTCTGTTGTTGCTTTTGCCGGTTCTTCTTTACAGCGGATTCCTTGTCGTACTGGCATTCGATACCGGATTTATGATGCACATCCCTGTGTTATTCCTCTGTGAGATCATCCTGATCCTTTGCGGTGTTTTGATTCTTATTACCAAAACAAAATTACTGCCTGTCGAACAAAAAAATACCCGGCGTGAGCGCTTATTCAACCGGCATTTTATACGAAAACCATATCTGTTCTTTATTGAACACCTCTTCAGAAATGAATTTGTATTACTGATACTCACAAAGATATACACCTGCCTCCTGCTCATTGGCACCATACTGTTTTACCGGAGTGATACCTATGATTTCAGGGTTCTGGCTACTGGTGCATTGCTGGCGTTTATAGGTAATATCATGTTGGTTCACCGGTATATCTGGTTTGAGCATACTTCAATAAAACTAACAAAAAATCTCCCTACAGACACTTATAACAGGTTCTTAACCCACTTACTCATTATTTCACTACTGCATATTCCTGAAGCGGCATTGTTGCTGAGATACTATCTGCCAGACATATCATTTGGGGAAATAATGGTTCTCTTTATTTTCGGGATCAGCATTGCTCTGCTGGCAGGATCCTATACCTTAAAAAAAATGACCCCGGTTGAAGCGCTCCTATTAAGCCTGTTCTGGTTTATTATTTTCAACACGATACTGATTTTATTTAGCATGCCCATAATTCTTTTGTCAGGGATCTATGTTCTCATAAGCTTTGTATTGTTCTGCCGGAATTATTATGCATTTGAATATTTCGAAGAAAAAACCTGATTTATTAGTAATTTTAAATAAGCCGGATCGATTTTTGTAGCAAAGCCAATGGAATTTTATGATATTTGAAAATAAATTATCAGCTGAATAAATAATGAAAAATACTACCCGATTAAAGTCTTTTGCATTCCTTTTTTTACTTTTCATATGTATTACCGGAGTTTTTACATCATGTTCCAAAGATGAAGTTGATCCTTCAAAACAAGAATATCTTCTGGTAAATAATTTCATATGGGAAAGTATGAATGATTACTATTTTTGGGAAGAACAACTGCCAACCAATATTGACAGAACTAGGGAAAAAGATCCTGAAGATTATTTTTACAAATTGCTTTACCGGCCCACCGACAGGTTCTCTTTCATTCTAGACAGCTATGATGATCTTGTAAATATGTTGAACGGCATTGAAAAAACCATTGGAGTCAATTTTAAACTGTATAAACTGAACGAAACATCAAATGATATATTAGGTATTGTCAGATACGTTCTGCCGGATTCTCCCGCTGATAATGCCGAAATAAAACGGGGCGATATTTTCTACAAAGTCGATGGGACAAAGCTTACTACATTAAATTATAGTTCACTGCTATATAACAAAGACAGCTATACCTTAACATTTGGTGAAATTAACGAAGGAGGACTTATTAACGAAACGACCTCACATAATCTTACGGCGGTTATCATAAATGAAGACCCGATCCACTATCACGATGTGATCGAGTATGCAGGGCATAAAATTGCCTACCTGTCCTACAATCAGTTTATTTCAGAATATGATAACGATCTGAAATCGGTTATTCAGGGTTTCATTTCAGAAGGCGCATCCGACCTTGTTCTGGACCTGAGATACAATCCGGGTGGATCGATGTCTACGGCCATCCTGTTGTCAAGCATGATCGCCCCCAAATCTGTAACAAGCGCAAATTCTGTTCTTGCCTATATTAACTGGAACGACCAACTGCAAAAATACTGGGAATTAACCCAAGGCACTGAATCAGAAAATCTGGTTTCCCGCTTTCTGGATACAGACACAAACATGAACCTGTCAAGAGTATATGTGATCACCTCATCCAACACTGCCTCGGCCAGCGAACTGCTGATCAATTGTCTGAGTCCGTATATGGAAGTGATATTGATCGGTTCAGAAAACACCGTAGGTAAAAATGTGGGATCTATCACCATTTATGACACCGAAAAACGTCACGACTGGGCAATACAACCCATCGTAACCACCATATCAAACTCAAACATGGACTCGAACTATACCGACGGTTTTGCTCCTGACTACCAGGTAAAGGATGATGTATCTGCGGAGTTGGGCAGCATCTATGAAGACATGCTAACTAAAGCCATAGAACTAATTACCGGAGAAGTAATTGCGGATCCCGGAAGACATGCCAGTACCGGTATACCCGAGAATGCTCAATCCGTTGCAAGCGGTTCCAACAAACCATCGGAGAAAAAAGAGATCCTGAATCTCGACAATATAATCAGAAAATAAACCTTACTAATTAAAATATCTGTAAACGAATATTTATGAAAAAAATCCACTTCGTCATACGTATGTCAATGTTCATACTTATGACAACAGGCATTATTCAAACACCTTTATTTGCCCAAAAACCTTTTGAAGGTAAAATAACCTATAAGCTTTCTTATGAAAACCTTCCTGAAGAAATGCAAGGATTCTCTTCTATGATGCCTTCTGAGATGACACTGTTAATAAAAGGCACAAAATCACGAATGGAACAGTCCTCATTTATTGGAAACACAGTATCTGTTACGGATATGGATATTCCTTCAAGCTTTGTTGAAATGGATTTTCAGGGTCAAAAATTCCGTACAATGGTAGGTCCTGAAGAACTCAAAGAACAACTCGGATCCCTGGAATATGAATACACAAATGAAAGCAAAGAAATCGCCGGATATCCCTGTAAAAAAGCCATTTACCGGGATAGTATCGATAGTTTCACCGTGTATTACACAGAGAAATTTAATTCTCAGATACATCCGCAGTTTGCTTCCCTTAAAGGTTTTCCGCTGGAATATGAGATCGAACAGGGAGCCATGAAAATAATTGTATCAGCTTCGGAGATATTACCACAGTCATTGGATGAGGCTATATTTGAAAAATCCGAAGATTTTCGGGAAGTTACTCCGGAAGAACTCGGACAATTGATGATGGGAGGAATGGGGCAGGATGAATAAAATATTGTAACATACATATTTCTTAAAGCCGGTGATCCGTTTCTCCGGCTTTTTTTATTCAAAATAACCGGAAATTTCTAATTCAGATTAACGAATTCCATTGAACTTTTTAAGGAAGATCGCCCGTTTATGCCCGTATTTATTGGCTTTTTTTTATCTTGCATGTTCAATATTACCATCTGACATCTTATATACTAAAACGGATTAGCTATGAAACATACAAAGTACCTGCTTTTATTCTTATCGGTTGTTTTTTTATTCTCCTGTACGGCTCAAAAAGAAGAGGCAGAAGAAAAACCAGCTGAATTTAAGATTCTCACCGAAAAGTTTGAGGACTTTTCCATCCTCCGCTATCAGGTCCCCGGATTTGATTCACTGGATCTTCAGAAGAAAAAACTCTCCTATTTCCTCTATCAGGCGGCCCTTTCCGGAAGGGATATCTTCTGGGATCAGAACTACAAGCACAACATCATGGTGCGGAAAATGCTCGAAGGCGTAATCAACACCTATAAAGGAAATAAAGATTCTGAAAACTACGCGAAATTCCTGAACTATGCTAAAATGGTTTTTGTCTCCAGTGGTGTGCATCATCCGTATTCAAGGAAAAAGATCCTGGCTGGATTTGACACACAATATCTGGACTCGCTGATTACCATGTCGGATCTGTCCATGCTACCTCTGGACGATGAAACACATATGAGTACCCTGAAACGTGTCCTTTTCGATCCTGAATTTGACGCAAAAAGTGTAAATAAGACCGGAGAAGATCTGATAAGTTCTTCTGCCACCAACCTGTATGAAAATGTGACCCAACAGGAAGTTGAGGCTTTCTATGGCAAAATGAAAAATCCAAACGATACTACCCCACCCATGTACGGGCTGAATTCGAAATTGGTGAAAAAAGACGGTGCTATTACTGAAGAAACTTATAAAGTCGGCGGATTGTATTCCGAATCGATTGAAAAGATCGTATTCTGGCTTCGAAAGGCTGTCGAAGTCGCAGAAAACGATGAACAAAAAGCCTCACTCGAAAAGCTGATTACTTTTTATGAGACAGGTGATCTGGACGATTTCGATGAATATTGCATTGCCTGGGTAAAAGATATTAACTCATCAGTGGATAATGTAAACGGATTTATCGAGGTGTATGACGACCCGCTCGGTCTGAAAGCTTCTTATGAAGCCGTTGTCTCGATACGTGATGAGGTTGCCAGTGAACGTATGGCAGCGTTGTCGGCCAATGCACAGTGGTTCGAGGACAACTCACCGATCATGAATGAGTACAAAAAAGAAAATGTTACCGGCATCAGTTATAAAGTGATCACCGTCGTTGTAGAAGCAGGAGCTACAGCTCCCATTACGCCCATCGGCATCAACCTCCCCAACTCCAACTGGATCAGGGCCGAACACGGTTCGAAGTCTGTATCTCTTGGCAACATCAAAGATGCTTATAACCTTGCTTCAAGCGGTGGGTCGGTAGATGAGTTTTATTATACCGAAGAAGGTCGTCAACGTGCGAAAGAATACAGTACTCTCGCCAGCAATATGCACACTGCCCTCCATGAAGTGATCGGACACGGATCGGGTAAGCTGGCTCCGAATGTCGGTATTCCTGGAGAAACCCTCAAAAACTACAGCTCAGCCCTCGAAGAAGCACGTGCCGACCTCGTTTCCTTGTACTTCCTCACAGACCCCAAGCTGGTAGAGCTCGGACTTATCCCAAGCATTGAGGTTGGAAAAGCAGAATACGACGGCTATATCAAAAACGGCCTCCAGTTGCAGCTGAGAAGACTTAATGAAGGCGACATCATTGAGCAGGCCCACATGCGTGACCGACAGGCAATTTCAAAATGGGTATATGAAAAAGGAGAAGCTGATTCCGTGATCGTTAAGATTATCGACAATGGCAAGACGTATTTTGAGATCCGGGATTACGATAAGCTGAGAATCCTTTTCGGAGAATTGCTGAGAGAGATCCAGCGTATAAAATCCGAAGGCGATTTTGAGGCAGGCAAAAATCTTATCGAAACATATGGTGTTCAGGTAGATCAGGAGATGCTTAAAGAAGTGAAAGAGCGGTATGCTTCTCTGAAAGCTTCTTCGTATTCCGGATTTATTCAACCCAGACTGGTAACAGTAGAAGAAAATGGTGAGATTACGGATGTAAAAGTAGAATATCCCGAAGACTTTATCGGACAGATGCTCGAATATGGCGAAATATATTCGTACCTGCCCGTGAACTAATGGTCTATAAAAATAAATCGAAAAGCCCGTGATCTGCCGATCATGGGCTTTTCGATTTATTCAGGATGAGTTTGAGTATTTTGCAAGAGGAAATTTGGACTCATTATATAGCTGGCGCGCATTTTCAAAATGCGTGTCTAAAGTGAAAAGAAAGGCATATCCAGGCAATTGTATTGCCGGTTCTTGTCAGAACAGTTTGGAATAAATGGAAAAATCCAA
>JBNKDZ010000109.1:0-3361 GCA_050288525.1 Cyclobacteriaceae bacterium | reverse complement strand
ATAAAAAAGGTGATTGGGCAGATGCCATCTGGTATAACACCGAATCTCCTGACTATCCGTTGCCACACGGAAGAATACGGCATATTTATGAAGATAAAGATGCCAACCTCTGGATTGCCACCGATGGCAGTATAAACCGGTACGACTATACAAAAGAACAGTTTGTTCAATACAACATCCTTGACAGTACCGGAACATTAAACACCAACTGGGCCTACAGCCTCTTAGAAGACAACAAGGGGCAATTGTGGATCGCTACCTGTCTTGGGGGAATCTTTATTGTTGACAAAAACAAACTGATTGAAAATAATTCCACCAGCTATGTGGCTGATTACAATTTTAATACTGAGAACGGACTTTCCGGGATGTTCGTAAACCAAATTGTGCCGGATCATCAGGGGAATGTATGGGTATTGTTGTACAACAATGGAATTAACAAAATAAACATTGATACCCGGAAAGTAGAAAAATTCCCTTTGGGATCAAATATAGGTAAAAACAACCCGTCCAATCTGTTATGTGACAGCAAAGGATATATCTGGGCAGGCTTTAACAACGGAGTCCTGCACATTAATCCGGAAAACAATCATACAGACACCCTGTTTTTTGATGCGTCTAAAACCAATGAGGTCCTGACGATGATGGAAACAGGTGGCAATATCTGGGTTTCCACTTCGGAGGGTTTTTGGCTGGTTGATGTCGAAACCTTAAAATCAAGATACCTCAATCTGACGAAAAAACGGTTTGTCAGCATATTTCACGACACCGCAGAGGACAAAATATACCTGGGTGGCATGGATGGCATTGCTGTTACTACCCCTTACGTCACCACATCGCTAAAAACAGAAAGGCCTGTCATCGCTACTGGATTATATGTCAACAGTGAATTGATGACAGACAGTAAGAAAAGTATCCGATATACCCATGAGCTGAACCTGAACTACCGGCAAAACAACATCGCCCTGGAGATATCTGACTTACCCTATTCAATACCCGAAAAAAGCAAGATCATTTACCGGCTGGATGGCATCGAAACTGATTGGAATGTACTGAGGTCGAACACCAACAGGATTACCTACAGCAACCTGAGACACGGCAAGTATACACTTATTGTAAGCAAGTTTGACCTGAATGGAAAACCTTCAAAACAGCAATACTATCTGTCAGTCATCATCAAACCTCCCTGGTATTTTACCAATATTGCCAAAATCATGTTTGGTTTGATCCTCATCGGCCTTACTGGTTGGATCATAAACTTCTTCAGGGTTAAAAACCGGCTGAGGATTGAGCGTATTGAGAAAGAAAAGATCGCGGAGCAGTCACGCATGAAGCTCGAATTCCTTACCAACCTCTCGCATGAGTTGAAAACGCCCCTAAGCCTGATCATAGCACCGATCAGCAGGATCATTCCGGGGCTCAAAAATGTCGAAGAAAAGCAGCAACTCAAACAGGTACATCAAAATGCCATGAAGCTGAATTCGTTGATACACCAGCTGCTGGATTTCAACCGGATTGACAACGATTCTAATTCACTGCTGATCCTCTCCCGTATTGAGATCGTAT
Organism: Cyclobacteriaceae bacterium; assembly: GCA_050288525.1. Classification (GTDB taxonomy): domain Bacteria; phylum Bacteroidota; class Bacteroidia; order Cytophagales; family Cyclobacteriaceae; genus JBNKDZ01. The sequence continues at coordinate 1,798 of JBNKDZ010000109.1, read as the reverse complement.
CGTTTTCGCGTAAGCTGTACAATACGTTTAAAGAAACCGATAAGGATCAATATTTCACGTTTAGCTTTGAAACGAACTGCGACAAATTGTATCTCGAACTGGATGCGATAAAATGGGAATCCATCTTGGGCAATTTGTTAAGCAATGCCATCAAGTACAGTTCGAAAAACGATAAAATCAGTATGTCATTAACCTATTCTGAAACAACCAGCGAACTTGAAATCGCTGTTTCGGATACCGGCAGAGGAATCCCTGCTCAGGATATGCCGTATATTTTCCAGCGTTTTTTCCAGTCATCCAAAACAGCCGGCGCGATTGAAGGCACCGGGATCGGTCTTTATCTGGTAAAAACCTATACGGAACTGCATGGAGGAAAAGTCAGCATGACCTCGGAAGAAAATACTGGTACTACTGTAACGTTAACCTTACCCGTAACATCCTCATCAAACGCGCTTTCAAACGAAACGATTCAGAACAGGGAAAGTGGAGAAAAGTCCGAACTGCCATTGGTGCTGATCGTTGATGACAACACTGAAATAGCCGATTTTGTGCAAAAAATACTGCAAACCCAATACAGATGTATGACAGCCACAGACGGAAATACAGGTTTGAAATTATGCCTTGAGCATCTCCCCGATCTTGTAGTATCCGATGAGATGATGCCAGGGATGAGCGGCCTTGAAATGTGCAGGGCCATTCGTAAAAATATCCCGACTTCCACTACCCCGATCATACTATTGACAGCCAAAGACGACAAAAATACCGAGCTGGAAAGTATTCAGTTGAACATCGATGCATTTATTCCCAAGCCCTTTGAACCGGATATTCTGTCTTCACGTGTCAGGCAGTTGATTGGCAAAAAGCAAAATATGGAGAAAAAGCTCCGGATGGAATCCATTGCCACTCCTAAAACATCCGGTACTGAGTCCCTCGATGAAAAATTTCTTTCACAGATAACAAAAATCATTGAAGAACACCTTGATAATCCGGACCTGAATGTTACGGCGTTATGTGAGATCTCCGGGGTCAACAACAAACAAATCTACCGGAAGATCAAACAATTAACTGGTAAGTCCCCTGTTGATTATATAAAATCGATCCGGATGAAAAAGGCTGCCATGTTGCTACATCAAAAGAAGTTTACGATAGCAGAAGTCATGTATATGGTGGGATTCTCGAATCATTCCTACTTTTCCAAATGTTTTAAAACAGAATTTAACAGGACACCGGCACAGCATGCTGAAATGACATGACATTGTTGAATAAAATAATGAGAAGTTGACTTAATGTTGACATTGAAAAATTAATAACTAAAATAGAATAGTATGGGAAATTGCCATTTCGTTACACAGATCACCCCCAAAGTACATAAAAATGGGACCATACTCAAAATTCAAAAAGGGAAAGAAGAAGTTTTCACTAAAGCGTATGAAAGTTGTTCATTTCAGGACCAGTCGTATATAGTATACCCTGAGTTTAAGATTTATTGTGATAATATTAATGAGGATCCGAACAATTATTTTGATGAAAGCAGAAAATATAGCTTTCCATACCTTGTTGTACGTAGCGGTTCAAAATACGGGTATGGTGATGACCTGAGAAAATTATTCCGGCATTTCTCCAAATGGCTTGAAGATGCCCTCTTTTATATCGAAGATGAATATTCCTGTTACATTGAGAAATTTGAAATTAAATCAGGAACGTTTATGAACGAGTTAGTTGTTGAATCAGACGGAAACCTGATTGATTATTATGAAAAAGAATTCCCTGAAGACAAAAAGACACTTCTTAACCTGAT
>JBNKDZ010000108.1:0-5889 GCA_050288525.1 Cyclobacteriaceae bacterium | reverse complement strand
ATTAAAACAACTATCAAAGAGTGGAATTACATTTCTTCACTAGTAGAATCAGCTTCTACAGATTCTTCGCTAAGTGAATCTGTTGCCATTTCCATTTCAGTAGAGTCAGTTGCCATTTCTTGTTCATCAGCTGCCATTTCAGTTTGTTCTTCAGCTGCTGCTTCAGATTCCTGACTTGGTTTGTTGCCATTACAAGCTGCGAGAAAACCTCCTAGTAAAAGTACTAATAATAATTTTTTCATTTTCTTTTATTTTAGTTTACAAACATTTAAAAAATTCCTAATAGTGCAGTGCTTTAAATAACACTTGTAATAAAGATAGAATCACTCTTTAAAAATCAGAAATGTTTTGGACAAAATCTATTTTTTAAATATGTAATAAATTGCCTTTAAAATTGAACAAACAAAACGTATTCAATTAAAATCATTCAATTATTACAATCAATAATGCAAACAAAAACACATTTCATAAACTTTAAATTCAATAAATTAAAAGACAAATTTTTAAAATTCAATTATAAACTACTGATTCTATTGAACATTTATGAAATATACCCAAATCTTTCACCGACATCATCAAAAAAACCGCATATAATAAAAATACATTTAAAAGGATGTAATAAAATTTATATTTAAACATTAAAAAGGAAATGTTTTTTTAAGGTCAAATTGGATTTTTGACATTATGTCCTGGTTATCATGAAAATTTGACTTTATTGATAAATGGTCATTTATATGAAATTATTTTTCTGTACGCAACACATTCTTCTTAAATATAATACCCTTTTGCCAATTCAGTATATGCATTAACCTGCTCATCGATCCATTTTTTATTGTAGGATAATTCAGCTGCCATCAATGTTGCTACTTCTTTGCAAATTTCGATGCTTTCCCTGGCATCCAGAAACAATGCCCGTGTTCTCCGGGCAAGAACGTCCTCTACAGTTCTGGCCATTTCCTCCCTTACTGCCATTATTACCTGTGATCGGTGAATTCCCAATTTCTCACTTATTAATCCTTCATAGCCTTTTTTACTGATTTCTATATCCTTTAATTTGGATATTTCTGTGCCATAGACCGATAATGGATCATTAAAATCAACCTCTTTTTTATACCCATGGATCAAAACGTTTTCTGTAATAGAGTCTCGTGGTGAAAGATCTCCAATGAGTATGGCCTTATCCACGGCATCCTGTCCCATTTTTCTGTATGTAGTCCATTTGCCTCCAGTGAGTGTAATCAGACCTGACACGGATATCAAAACTTTATGATGTCTCGATATTTCCTTTGTTGCTTTTTCATCGCCGCTGGGAGCTGCCAAGGGCCGTAAACCCGCAAATACACTCTTCACATCTTCTTTACCCGGATTTTTTACCAGATATTGTGCTGCTGTTTCAAGAATAAAATGTATCTCTTCTTCCAAAGCTCTTGGTTCCAGGGAAGCTTTTTCAACCAACGTATCCGTGGTGCCAACAATAACTTTATTATGCCATGGGACAGCGAACAATACACGTCCATCGCTGGTATGAGGAATCATGATTGCCTGTTCTCCAGGCAGAAATTCTTTATCGAGAACAATATGAACCCCCTGGCTGGGAACGATCATATCTTTGGCATCAGGATCATCCATTTGCATAACCCTGTCGCTAAATACGCCCGTCGCATTGATCACCGACTTTGCTTTGAGATGATACTCTCTGCCTTTCTCACGATCTACCGCTACCACTCCGGATATCAGGTTTTCTTCCTTAATCAGGCCGGTAACTTCCATATAATTAAGCACAACACCCTCATAATCAACACATGTCCGGGCCAAACTAATTGCCAGACGTGCATCATCAAATTGACCGTCATGATAAATCACGCCCCCTTTTAGGTCTTCTTCTTCCACGGTAGGGATTGCTGCAAGTGTTTCTTCTTTAGATAAATGTTGTGATGGTCCAAATCCCAGTTTTCCGGCCATAAGGTCGTATACTTTCAGTCCGATGGTATAGAACGGTCCTCCCCACCATTCGTAGTTCGGGATAACAAAAGACAGATTTCTTACCAGATGCGGTGCGTTTTGCATCATCAATCCGCGTTCACGCAGCGCTTCCAGCACCAGCGAAATATCCCCCTGTTGTAAATAACGCACACCTCCGTGAGCTAGTTTTGTGCTTCTGCTGGATGTTCCTTTTGAAAAATCATGTTGCTCAAGAAGCAATGTTTTATAACCTCTGGAAGCTGCATCCAGGGCTGTACCAAGACCACTGGCGCCACCACCAACAACAATAACGTCCCATTCTTTCACATTGGAAAGCTGTGCCATCATTTCATCTCTTTTCATAATTATCAGGGTTTTATATATCAACAATATCTCCCGGGAGTATTTTTAATTCCTGAACATTTAAAAAATCCTCCTTTAATAGAAATTAAAACTTTAAGATAATTCTACTTATTCAATATCCAAAGAAGCTACAACAAAACCTGAGCAGATCTGAGCTACACGGCCAGATCTGCGTTTTCCAACAAAAAGAAATGACATTTATGATATATTTATTTCTTTTTTTAATTATTTTTCTGAATAACAACGAACGCCCATTTTAAACAAATGAGGCGTATATCCTGATATGACAAAAAAGATCCTACAAATAATTTTATTTGTTTTCAGTTTATGGCCTGTTAGTATAATTGCTCAAAATAGTAATTTTGAATATTTTGATCTTGATAATATTCGTTCACGTGAGCTCATAAAAGACATTTGTAAAGATCATCTTGGATATATCTGGCTTGCCTCGGATAATGGTGTCCTTAAATATGACGGTATTGACACAAGAATTTACTATCGTCAAATTCCAAGCCCCTTCACAAAAGCCTTTTTAAAACGGAAAAACGGACAATTATTAGTATTACATGACTTTGGGATCAAAGAGATTATTTCAAGAAGTGATACAACAGAATTCCGGGATTTCATGTACAATGATAAAACCTTCACAGAAACGCTTAATTACCCAAAATCAATATATGAGGACAAAAATGGCACAATATGGATCGGAGAGATTGATGCAATAGTAAAAATAGACGATTCCGGGACAAAACGGTACCCATTGGGGTCAGAATATCTATCGATCAGTTACCATAAATCATTTTCATTTACGGAAGATGCCTTCGGTAATTTGTGGGTAGCTCCTTATAAAGGATCTTTGCTTTCATATAATCCCAGATCGGATGAATTCATAAAAATAACCACAGATATCAGCATCACAGAAAAATCAGATATCATAAATGTCAAAGGAGATTATTTATTCATAGGTGCAAAGGAAGGCATTCTCCAACTTAAGGTGGATAGTGATAAAAACATCTTAAACAGTGAACTTATACATGATGTCATACATGTTTCCAGTTTGTTTAACTACTCTGATAACCAAATTTATATAGGCACCTGGTATTATGGTATGTATTATTTAAATATTGAATCTAATTCAGTTAAAAAGATAACCAATATCCCCTACAATGATATTCTGAATTTTTATTTTGATGGAAAAGCAAACGAAATCTGGATTGCAGGCAGCGAAAATATCGGATTATTCAAGCCCACTATGATCCATCCGATCAATTATTCCAATGCGTTCAGGATTGAATCAATAGGCATTGATTTTGCAAATGACATTACCTACTTTTCAACGGGACATAAGATATACAAATTTCATAATGCAACTCCTGCCGACTACGAAGAAGTGCTGACCGCTAATAACACCTATTTTGATTTTATTATTCCCGAGAATAAGAACCTCTGGATTGGAAGTGCATTCGGAGGTATTTACAGATACAATACGGAGGATAAGACAACAAAAACCTTTCAGAAAAACACCAACATTGCCATAAAGCATATTTTTATTGACAAACAGGGAAATAAATGGTTTTCAGGGCATGATTCGCAGATCACCAGAATAGATAAAAACGATTCGATACATATATATTCAGGTGTAATAAACTCGAAAGTCATTACGCAATCTCATGACAGTATAATTTATTGCGGAAGTGAAGGGATCAATAATTTGCTTTACCGTTATGATCCGGTCAAAAACACGTTTTTGCCCCTCTCTCTGAATTTTCGTTTTAATGTGACCGAATCAATAACGATAGAAGACATGTGTTTTGATGAAAATGACAGACTATACATCGCTTCAAATGAAGGGTTGCTCACCATTAATGACTTAAAAGGCACATCAGAAGCAGAACGAATTCAGCTTAACGGATTCGATAATGATGAATCTTTTCGTGCTATTGCCATCACAGGTGACATAATCTGGCTGGCGTCCTCCTACGGACTTATACTTTACCGTAATGATGAGGCGGTACTACAAAGCAGCGAAAAAGAATTACCATCACGAATTTTGAAGGAACGAGGATTGATCACTACCAGGGACCACCACCTTCTTATTGCTACCGCAAAAGGAATCGCAATGGCCGAACCTAAGATCATACAATTTCGGAACACACCTCCTCCTGTATTGAAATCCTTATATATCAATGGCAAGAAGATCAGTTGTGCAGACACAGTACAATATCATTTTCCGTACCATACACGTATGCTTGCTGAATTCATCAACCTTTCATACCCTGGTTCAGACATTATCTATCAGACCCGTATTTTAGGACTGGACAATAACTGGTCCAAAGCTTCCAAAACAAAAAATATATCCATTATGGGTTTTCAGGAAGGATCCTATTCCCTCGAGGTAAGAGCAAGAAAAGGCGGATCCGTCTGGAGTGAACCCTTATCAATACACTTTACCATTGAAAGTCCATGGTTTAAAGCCTGGTGGGTGTATTTCTTATTTATTGTGATTCTGATCATTTTCACCCTTATCGTAGTTAAATTGTATAATATTCATCTCATCAGACAAAAAAGAAATCTACGCAAGATTATCGAGGATCGCACTAGAGAGATAAACCGACAGAAAAACGAGATCATAGAGCATAAAAACAAGATCATTAAACAGAAAGAAGAGCTGTTGGAAAAGAACAAAATCGTATACGAATCCAATCAGGCGCTATCTGAAGCTGATCTGAAATACCTCCATCTTAAAGAAAAACAGCTACAGGATCAGATAGAATACAAAAACAAACAAATAACCACCCACACATTAAACATAATTCAGAAAAATGAAATGCTGAAAGATCTTCGGGACAAGCTTGAAGAGTTCACCAAAAAAGCTGAAAAAAGCGAATCTGTTAATGATGTGAAAAAGATCCTGCGCATGATCGATGAAAGCTTTCGCGTTGATAAGGATTGGAATGAGTTTAAACTTTATTTCGAACAGATCTATACCGGATTTTATGCAAAACTAAAAGTGAATTACCCAAATATCACCACCCAGGAACTACGTCATTGTGCCCTGATCCGACTAAATTTAACAATAAACGAATGTGCCTCGATTCTCGGAATATCACATGACAGTGTAAAAGTATCCAGGACAAGATTGCGTAAAAAACTTAACCTGACGCCTTCTCAGAATCTTACAGATTTTATAATGAGCGTATAATCAGCAGATAGTCAATTTACTTTTCTCTTTCTTTGAATAAGAATATTTAGCATTAAATAAGAACAAGTTAACAAAAAGTTAACAAATTGATTAATTTGTTATATACGTATTTATTTATTTAATATTTTATTTAAAATAATTTCGCTTTTTTGTTAACCATTTGTTAACTAATTTTTAACAATAAAGCATCATTTAACTTCATTAAAGGCGTTTTTATATTTTTTTACCCCCCTACACAGCCCTTACATTTACCTTTTGATGATAACCAAATGTACACCCTTACAATTTGCTTCCTATTTGATGCTACATAAATTAGAATAGTGAAAATAATTATTTTTTACACCCTTAAATAATGAAAGTAC
>JBNKDZ010000107.1:0-3805 GCA_050288525.1 Cyclobacteriaceae bacterium | reverse complement strand
AGGGACCAGGATAGCAAAATGCTGACGCTATTACAAACAGATGGAGATTCCTACGTCACAAGGCCTGCGGCCAAGTTCCTCTGAATGACGGCTTTTTGTTGGTTTTTCTACTCTTTTCCCCTTAGGTTGACGGCTATGGTGTCCGCACGAAACACCACTTCGCACTACCCAACGACAAAATCATAATTTGCCAGTGATGTGGCAATCTCCATCTGTTTGAAATAGCACAGGCAAAATGCTGGTCCCTAACCGAAGGTGATCCCTACGTCATTACCGGAAATTATGATCGATCCACCACTCCTGTTTTCAGGGAGCATCGTAATCATAGGTATACGCATCGTATACAACATCATCCTTAAATTGTATGACCTGAAAGGAGATCTTATCCGAATAACCAAATTTGCTCCACAACCATTTCTGTTGTATCCTGTAAAAAAAAGCGTACACCCTGGTACCGAAAAGTGCTTCCGTATACCCCTCATGGAATGGTGTGCCATATTTTTCCTTTATCTGTTGAAGGGTGAATTTATTAATTGCATCAAAATTCACCTCTTTCTTAATATAGGATGAAGTGTGAAATCCTGTAATAACTTTATTTTCAGATTCAAAAACCAGGATTGAATCGTTATCAAGGTCATAGCCATAACTTTCATATTGCTTTTCGTCGTTATGGGAAATAACAATATTTCCATATACAGGATTTCCTAACTGATGGAACAGCACATCTACATGTTTCCCTGTCAGCCTGGAAGGCGCTAGATCTCCTACTTCACTACTACATGAAAAAAGTAAAAACGCAAAAAAATAATTTCTGACATTCATATTCGTTAAATATGCATCTTCAAATTATGTATAAAAATTATAGATTTTTGACTGCCGGAAGATTGAAAACGCAATGTCATATGCTCAATCTATTTCGTTAACGTACTTTTGGGATAAATATTTATTTATTGTATCACTTAATTGTTCATTTTTTATATGATGCTTCTTTTCCAACAATCAATAGTAGCAGAACAGATAAATTCAGCTATTTAATTGCACATCACAAAAATGTTACAATTGCAAATATAAAAATAAAATTATTAATTAATGATATGTTCAGGAACAAGCACTTCATACGAAAGCCTCTGTTCCGAAAACCAGAAGACAAATTCCATTCCTCCCTGGAATTGAAAATCAATTTCCTGTAATTAATTTTTAGTTAATGTGCGATGTTTCAGATTTTTTATTATCATGGATAGATTGGTGTTAAGAAAACTTTATGGATATCTGTATTGCATTCTTCCTTTCAGGGGATTTGCCTCAGTAATGATCTGGTTAATCCATTCAGGCCTGTCGGGTGCTCTCCCTGATTCAACATCCATTTTCCATTCCTCATCGTTGTAGATCCTGCCTTGGAATTCATAGTAGGAAAAAACTGAACCACACGCAATATGATACTCCCCTTTTATAGGTACCACCACATAGATATCATCTGCATTACCAACTGCGACATTCAGGTTTACTCCATTATAGACGTAAACATCAGCAATAAGGGCCATGGAACGCTCCCGATCCGGAAGGTGATCGGTTTCAAGCAGCCGGAGGAGGGTATGTTCAATTCTTCCTCCTATCCAATGCATCTGCCGAAATTCTTCCTCTGTGATCTCTTCTCCTTTAATTTCCTTATTTGCAATATTCCTCAGTTCTTCTCCCAATTCCTTTATCGAATGTAATTCATATTTGTATGTGTCCTCCATAGGCAAAAGCTCTTCCAGCCATGAAACCAATTCAAGAGCTGTATCCCAAAAGAGGAGGTTTGGCTCCACATAACTCAGGTGATTTGGAGGAGAAGGCCCTCCTCCCTGTCCGGCTTCAGCAGCAAACGGCTTTTCCTGGTACAGGATCAGGTCATGCTTTATATGGGTCCATGAAGCCAGGGTCGTGCTTAATTCTTTACGGTTATAGGCATCTGTTTTCATGAATTCAGGATAGCTTGAGTCTTCAGAACTGGCAGAAAGTGCCGTTTGAAGGCCTTTGAATCCATAATTATGATCCCACTCGTTAAATCCCGCAAATTGATCCTTCAACACCTTTAGTTTCGGTTTAAATTCCGGCCACCGCGAATCATCCCTGTACTCTTTAAGCAGAATATTGGTAGCTGTTTTATCCCCAAAAACAGCCGGCACATCCAATCCTCTCGGGAAAGGACGTTTTGACCGATTATAATCAATGTGTACCAGCCTGGAAAAGATCTCACCACTGACAGAGTATGTACTGGATACAAAATATACTCTTATTATATTCTTTTCATCTGTGACAAAGGATTCTCCAAATACTTTTTTTATACGCTCTTTGTTCAGGCTCTTAATTTTACTTCGGATATTCTCAACAGAAGCGTCTGACAATAGCGAAGAAAGATCTTTTTCCGGAAGGGCATTAATGATATCTGTTATGGAAGGATTATCTTCCTGTCCGGCAAGCTTTTCCATTGTTCTGATAAAGTCGTTGAACTCCTCATATATCCCCTTATTTTCTTTAATCAGATAGGAAAATACGATCATACCCCTGAGTTGATCATCCTTTTTCAAATCAATGCCATTCAGGCTTATCCATTTAAATCCTCGGAAATATTTTTTTAAAACCTCGCTTTTGGTATAATGACCTCTTGGTTTCAATTCATCATACTTGACAAAGTCATTCGGAATAAAAACAGGATAACCATCTGCATTTTTAATGTTTTCCTTTTCCTTCTTAAAAATATCCGAATAACCATCAGGTGCCTCAACGGAAGTGTTCCCTATGGCATAAAGTGCCAATGTGTTATACATCTTTGCCCATCGGATGGCATTTTTTTGTTTATCGTCTGCACCTGCAGACTCAAGTTCGTCAAGTTCCTGAAATGTACGGGAAAGTAATCCATTCAGGTTTTTATACATATAATTTTCATCCAGCTTTTCCAAAAAGCTTGAAAAATATTTATGAAGGATGAATAAATACAGGTCGGTAGTGATGTAGTTTGGGATATGTTGATAGGCATTATTATCGTAAACGAAAAAGGGCATGGAACGTCCTGAAGGCACAATGCTGAAATTCTGTTTTTTCAGGTCATCGCGTATGTTATCATCAACCTCTTCAAATTGTTTGTAGTTTACAATCAGCTCCGTATCCAGCAGTTTTGTTGTCTTTCGTTGGGATCTTCGCTTTTCTTCTTCCTTTGTGATGGTTGCAATCAGCTCTCTTTCAGTGTTGTCCAAAACGACTTTGAAGCTGTCAACATCAAATATCGGGCGATACCATTTGTAACAATTGAAATACCCTCGTAAAAATCCATCATTAAACAGATATCCGTTACGGGCATAGATCTCATTGCGGAGGAGCCTCAATTCGTCGTATGATAACGTTGACAGGTCCTCCGGATATTTTAAGGCTGGTAGTTCTGTAAAGGGATTATTTGTATAATCATAAAATTCTTTCAGATGAGGAAGTTTATAAAAGTCTGCCAGATACTGCTTGTCTTCATCATAAATAACAATCAATTCATTATTTTTTTGAGTAATTTCCTCTTCATGGACCTCTTCAACAGGATCATCAGGCCCGGAGGAAGGTGTTTCATTACCTTTTTTACTCTTATCACAACCGGACCAAAGGAATAAAATGGGGCAAAAAATAATTACTATAAGTTTTGTTTTCATTTCCGGATCGTTTTTAGTGTGTCAAGTTTAAAGCCAAATTCATCCCACCGGTAATTCCCTTCATGACAAGCTCCTGTTGAATCGGTTTCTAAAGTCCTTAGGTAATTATAGTTATTCGCTTCAATAACTTC
>JBNKDZ010000106.1:0-3265 GCA_050288525.1 Cyclobacteriaceae bacterium | reverse complement strand
CGGTCGCTGGAAAAGTTTAATATTGAAGTGCAGGTTTTTCCAACACCAAAATCCTTTGAAGAGATCTCCTCACAATTTATACGCCTGGGGAACCTGTTAGGGAAACAAGATCTTGCTGAAGAAATACGTAAATCAACAAGGGAAAAAATTAATGTTTTAAAGGAATCAACCAACGGGGAACCCCGGCAAAAAATATTTTTGCAAATCGGAGCCAAGCCTCTGTATACGGTTTATCCGAATACTTTTATGGACGACTATATCACGTTTGCCGGAGGAGAAAATATAGCCGGTGACCTGACAATGGGAACGATAACCAGGGAGACAGTACTGGTTCGTAATCCGGATGTGATCATTATTGTCACCATGGGAATTGTCGGGGAAGAAGAAAAAGAAGTTTGGCAAAGTTATAAACATTTAAGTGCCTCTAAACAGGGAAAGATTTTTATTATTGATTCGGACAGGGCCTGTAGTCCGACACCGGAGAATTTTGTTCAGACACTGGAAGAAATTATAGAACTTATATACTGAAAATGAAAGAAACAGGATTGATACATATCTACACAGGTAATGGAAAGGGGAAAACAACCAGCGCTGTCGGACTCACAGCAAGAGCATTGGGACACGGATTTAAGGTTTGCTATGCCTATTTTCATAAAGAGCCTGAAAAGTATGGTTATACAGAACTCGAAAACCTGAAAAAACTCGGGGCTAATGTACTTGGTTTTGCCAAAGGTCACCCGTTTTGCAATAAGGAAATCAATGGAGATTCTTTAAAGCCACAGGCAGAAAAGGCTCTTGAGACCTTACGTGATCTGCTACAAAAAGATCATTATGACATGTTGGTGATGGATGAGATATTGATCTCTGTGCGTGATGGATACCTGGAAGAGGAGAAATTGCTGGATTTTGTAAAAAACAAACCTTCAGATCTCGAATTGGTAATGACTGGCCGGGGAGCTACAGACCGGTTGATTGAACTGGCTGATTATGTCAGTGAAGTGCAGAAAATAAAGCATCCGTATGATCATATGATTACCAGCAGGGAAGGAATAGAATATTGATATGAGAACGAGGTATATCATTTGGGGAGCCGTTTTGGCCGGTCTGGTAATTTCATTGATCCTTAGTGTTCGTATAGCACTGCTTACCGGAGAAATCGCCATCAACCTGAAGGATATCCCCAAAATCCTTGATGACACCTCAAGTCTGGAATATGGGGTGCTTTTTAACCTTCGCCTGCCCAGGATCATTCTTGGTTTTTCCATTGGCGGAGCATTAAGCCTGACAGGAGCAATTCTTCAGGGAGTATACCGTAATCCGCTGGTTGAACCGTATACCCTGGGGATCTCAGGTGGGGCAGCCCTGGGGGTGGCATTAGGGATTGTATTCGAACTAAATCAGTTACTAGGGTCCTATATCCTGCCGTTATTAGGATTCGCAGGAGCCTTGAGTACTATATTTCTGGTGTATGTATTAAGCATGCGCAAAGGAGATATCAATATAAACAGGATGCTTCTGATAGGGGTGATGATCAGTTTTGTTGCCTCTTCAATGATGATGTTTATCATGGCAATATCTACATCAGAGAATCTGCACAGCATAATTTTCTGGATCATGGGATCCCTGGAAGAGCCAAACAGTTTGCTGATAAACATAATGCTTATTGCTTCTGTCGCGGGATTGCTCTTCTCCTACATATTTGTGCGTCCCCTGAATGCGCTCAGACTTGGAGAAAGCAAAGCACGCCATCTGGGGATAAACTCAGCACTGACGATACGTCTGTTGTTTATTATCGCTTCCATTTTAACCGGTATGTGTGTGGCTGTAGGTGGGATCATAGGATTTGTCGGACTGATTATCCCGCATTTCATCCGCATATTTGTAGGATCAGATTACAGGATATTGCTAATAGCCTCCTTTCTGGGAGGAGCAACATTTTTAATTGATTGTGACGTGATTGCCCGAACTGTGATAGCTCCTAATGAACTGCCGATAGGCGTTATCACTGGCTTCCTGGGGGGATTGGTGTTTATTCTTGTTCTGAGTTTTTCCAAAGCAAAATTTAAACTGGGATCATAATATGGGGTTTCTTGTATTGGACAACTTTTCATGTGGCTATTACAAAAGTTTTCGTCTGGATCCGATCAGTTTTGATATTACCAGGGGTGCATTTGCGGGAATTATAGGCCCCAATGGTTCCGGGAAAACAACGCTCTTTAAAGGGATTTCGGGAGAATTGAAAAGAAAAAGTGGCTCCATATGTTTAAACAATGCCGATCTGGGTAATATCAGCATTCGGGAAAAAGCCAGAAATATAGCTGTAGTCACCCAAAATACGGAAGCAACGGATATAAGCGTGGAAGAGTATGTGCTGATGGGCAGGTTGCCATATCGGGATACCTTCCAGTTCTTTGAATCAAAGAATGATCTGGATATCGCGGATCATTACATGAAACTTACGGATGTTTATCAACACAGGAATAAGTTGATGAGTGAGCTAAGTGGGGGAGAACAGCAACTGGCAGCTATTGCAAGGGCACTGACACAAGAACCTTCTCTGCTATTGCTGGATGAGCCAACCTCTCATCTTGATATCTCGCATCAGGTACAAATCCTTAACCTGCTTCAAAAGCTCAATGATGATCTGAACCTGACGGTGCTGATGATCATTCATGACCTGAATCTCGCCGGCGAGTATTGTGATTACCTGGTAATGATGAGCAAAGGAGATGTTTACATCAAAGGAACTCCCGAAGAGGTGCTGACCTACACCAATATCGAACAGGTCTATAACACAGTCGTTTTTACCCAACCAAATCCTTTATCCAAAAAACCGGCCGTATTTCTGGTCTCTGATAAAATCATAGAACAAAGCAGAAAGTAGAAAGTTGGAAAGTGAAAAGTTGGAAAGTGAAAAGTTGAAAGTTGAAAGTGAAAAGTTGAAAGTTGAAAGTGAAAAGTTGAAAGTGAAAAGTTGAAAGTGAAAAGTTGAAAGTGAAAAGTTGAAAGTGAAAAGTTGAAAGTGAAAAGTTGAAAGTGAAATATTAGAACTTTTGAAAATCTTTTGCCGTGGTTCGTGTCCTCACCATAGCCGTCAACCTAAGGGAAAAAGCCGTCATCGGCAGATAAAAACCTGGCCTTGTCTAAACAGTATTAAGTCCGGATTTAACCCACAATAAGGATATTTCATGATTTTGAAAATGTCCGAGCTCTCATATCTGACCCCTTCCGGGGTCGGACCATTGTTTCTATTGTCCTCTATAAA
>JBNKDZ010000105.1:0-7429 GCA_050288525.1 Cyclobacteriaceae bacterium | reverse complement strand
GGTAAAATGATACATGAATATCTTGAAGAACCGGATATGGATCCGCTTGTTGCGAGGTATTTACAGGGTGAGTTTGTTCCGGGTAAGGATGTCGAGTTGACAAATACACTTCTTGATACGCTTCTTAATCATAACGGTGCGATGAAATCAGTTTACTTCAGGGCCTATAATCAGATTTGCAAAGAATATGGCCAGGAGATGTCGGATCTTTTGGGAAATTATTCCATGCGTATGCTTGAAGAACATACTGCCTATTGTGTCCGTGAACTGAGCAAGGGAGCTCCTGATTATTTTACCGGATTTGTTTCAAACAACCTGTATCAGAAACCGGACTGGAAATCAGACTTTGATCTTATGTCTGAAACGTTGTATAAGAATCTGGGAACCGAAGATACGGCTCTGGTCAATGAACTGGATGATCTTCTTGAAGGAATAGCCAACGATATTCAGCATCTTCAGGAAGAAGATACAGTTACCGAAGAGTAATATAGCGCCTGGCTATTTTCCGTCAAATAATTCAAATGCACTTGTAATGAATAACTGACAGGAGTGATTTAATAGCCTGTTGGCCATTAGTATGTCCGAAATGGGAGCTTTGTCAATCTGATTATTTTGTATAGCGTCAAAGTTTTTCTGGATGAATGCCTTATCCGATTCCATCAGATCTTGTTTAAGTTGTGAATACGCATCCAGGAATTGTTTTTTATTCTTGATTTTTATTAGTTCTATACCATCAAGAATAAATCCCGAGAATAACAATTGAAGCTGTCTGTAGGATTCCTGGTAGATCTTATTATCAGAACTCTTCATTAAAGACAAGTTGTTCTTAATGTCTTTGAAGTTTTTTGCAGCATTCATAATACTCCTTGCTGCATGAAGATACAGGTCTATTTTGCGCACCTGCTTCTGTTTTAATTCAAACCCCTGTAACCGTACGCCATACGAAAATATTTCATTTCCCAGTCGTTTCAGATTGGAATATCGCCTGTCCAGCGATACCTGCTTGTTAACAGTATATCCGGGTGATACTTTATCAATCAGATATTCATCCAACTCAAGAAACCGGATATTGTAAATGAGAGCTTCTTTTAGTAGGTGTATGATCTCATTATGCATCGCCATTATGGCTGTTTCAGGAATTTCAGGAGAAGTATCTCCCAGATAATGCAATACAACGGTTTCTTTTTCTTTGTATAACCTTTTTAGTAAGGAAGTAATATTTGAAACGAAAGGAAGAAACAACAGAATGCCCATCATATTAAACAATGTGTGATATATGGCAAGCCCTATCACATGGTTGTTGTGATAGCCCAACGTTTCGCGAATGAAATAGGAAGAAGGATCCAGCAGAATCACAGCGATGACTGCCGTGACAAATTTAAAGATCAGATGGCTCAGTGCCACCCGTTTTTTGGATGGTGAACCTCCGATTGCTCCCATCAGTACCGTAACGGTTGTTCCTATATTGGCACCTATTACAATAGCAATACCTGCATCAAATCCGATCAATCCCGAATTGACAGCAGTTAGTGCTATCGCTATTGTTGCAGAACTTGCCTGCATCAGCGCTGTAATGACAATCCCGAATATCACATAAAACAATATTCCAAAAGTAGGAAAAGCAGAAATGTCAATGGTTTCTGCAAATGTATCCACACTGGTCTTCATATAGTCGAGCCCCAGGAATAACATCCCCAGGCCCATAATGATCTTGCTTACATGCGATAGTTTCTTTGACTGATTTTTTATCAGATACAACAATCCTCCCAATGCTATAAAAGGCAATGCAAACACCTCTATTTTGACCTTAAAACCGAAAAATGCTACAATCCATGAGTTAAATGTGGTGCCCAGACTTGAGCCCATAATCGTAACAAAAGCGTGATCAAGCGACATATATCCTGCACCTACAAAGGCTAATACCAAAAGTGATGTAGCCGAACTGCTTTGTACAATAGCTGTTCCTACGATCCCGGTAAGAAGTGATTTAAAGCGGTTTTGAGTGGCTTTTTGTATAAGATATTTTAGGGTTTTGTCAGATAGTTTCCTGATTCCCAATTCGAGCAGATACATGCCGTATAGAAAAATACCCAGTCCTGCAAATAATCTTATTACGTCAAATTGCTTTAAAAAATCCATAATCGATACTCAAACACATATAAAACCAACCGCTCTGTTGCGGAAAAAATTATACTAATTAAAATCAGACAACATGAAGCCTTTTAAGGATAACAACATAGCCATCCTTTTTTCAAAAATAATGAAAATCTGTAATTATGAATCAGAGAATTGCTTCTTTTCGATATTATGTATGAAAGAATGGTGTTTATCAGGTATAAGCCGATCCCATTATGTAGTTTTCGAGATCTTTGATCTTGGTCTGCTGTTCGCGGATCATCATGTTAACCACATCTCCAATAGAGATAATGCCAATCATTTTACCTTCTTTCATTACTGGCAGATGCCTTTTTCTGACCTCATTCATTAAGGTCATGGCTTCGCCTACCGGCTTGTCTTCTGTAATAAAATAAATTTCGGTGGTCATTAATTCGCTCACGGAGGTAGACTTTGAGGCTTTTCCGTGAAGAACGACTTTTCGGGCATAATCTCTTTCAGAAAAAAAACCGACTACCTTGTTGTTCTCCATAACAGGAACTCCGCCGATTTCTTTTTCAGCCATTAATTCAAGAGCCTTATAAACAGTGTCGTTCACATCGACTGTCCAGACGTTGTTTCCCTTTTTTTTAAGTATGTTTTTTATGGTTGCCATGATATTTTACAGTTTTGTATATGGTTTCAGTTGATATTTACATAAAAAAACCAAAAACAGGGATTTTTTATATTAATTTAAAATATAAGTATTTTTTAGCTTCAATAAAAACTATTTTCAATTTGAAAGAGGTGTTGTAACATGTTTTTATAGGGTTGTCCGGATATTTTTCCTTTATTAAAATGAATTCACAATGGTCTATATTGATTTTTTACAAAAGTAAATAAGCAAAGTCACACAATTTACATGTATTATTTTTGAGTAATTTATGAATATATTCTTGAAATTAATGAGATATGTATTTCGCAGATACGAAAATATTGGTGATGCGGTTATTATAATACCATTACATCTGGATAAAACACAATAAAAGTTGTTATTGTGTTGTTTTATATGTATTTTTGCGCATGTAAAATATATAACTTTTTTTTATATTTACGCATGTTGGTTGTGATGAGGGCATTTTGATGGGTTTTGAGGTTAAACATAAGGTTGAGTCTATACTGTAACGCTATGAAAAAACTCCTGGGAGGTATTATCTTTCGGAAATGGAATAATAAAACATTAACTACAATTTTTGTACTGCTGTTTTTTATTTTTTCGCTAGTATTTATTTTTTTCAGCATATTTGATTTGCCAGATATACTTTACACTTCTGTTTTTTTATCCATATCTTCATTAACACTTTTATATTTCATCAATAAAGACAATTCCGGAATTATTTTTATATCAGGGATTCAAATACTTATTGTGATTTTTGTATTCCTGTTATGTGCAGGCAATATTGTTTCGTTTTCTGATTATGGAAGGGTTATGCCTTTTTTAATTCTCCCATTAAGTGTACTTTCTTTAATTGTGCGGAATACTATCAGGTTGCGAATTATGCTTTCGGTATTCGCCTTTAACTTTGTAGTGTTTCTGTTTTTCAGTCCGTTATATGCTTTGTTTGATGGTCTTTCCGGAGTTAATCTTTCGGGTGAACTGTTAACTTCAGGGATAACGCCGGTATACGATGTTGTGTTGTGGCTGATGATGGCGGGAATGTTTTTTGTTATCCTGAGACAGAATCAAAAACTAAACCATAAGTGCAACATAACCAATGATGCGTTAAGCAGGTTTTGTAATCAGTTTTACATGCAGCATGAAGAATTGGTCGATAAAGATCATTTATTGCAGGAGAAACAAGAGTTGTTATCGGAAAAGACACATTTACTTGAGAAAAAGGACAGTGAGCTGGGGCATACCAAATATGAACTTCTCAAGACAATCGAAAGGCTTCAGTCGGTAATGGAAAAATTGAGGGCTAAAGAAGCTGAATCCAAAAGTATTATCAATGCACTTAAAGAACATTTTCTGATCATACAATTTGACCTTGAAGGGAATGTACATGATCTGAATAAGAATATGGTTGATTTTCTGGATTTAAAAGGAAAGGAAAAAGATCTGAAAAATAATTCAGGCTATGATTTTTGGGACAGATACGGAAATATTGATCACTCAAGACGAACAAGAATAAAACTTTGGAAAAAAATAATCGGGGGCGAGATGTTTACTGAAGAGCTGGAATTTAATGTTGAAGGTAAACGTAAATCACTTGCTTCGACGTTTGCGCCTTTGCTCGATGCAAACGGTGTCCCAAATAAGATCCTTGCCCTGGGTCATGATATAACTGAATTAAGAGGTCAGAAAGAGGAAATTGACCAGATGAATTTTGAGTTGAATGAGAAGATTGAGGAGATCAGGCAGCAAAATGATATGCTCAATTTCCAGCAGAAAGAGATCTCTGATAAAAGTGAGGAGCTACAACGTCAGAAGGAAGAAATTCAAACCATTAACGACTCACTGGAAGAACGGGTAAAAGAAAGAACCAAGGTCCTTCAGAAGATCAATAAACAGTTGTCGGAATATGCCTTTATTAATTCACATGTTTTAAGAGGGCCGGTTTCAACGATCATGGGACTGATAAATCTTATCGAATACAGCAACCTGTCACCGGATGACATGGTTATTATAAATCATTTGAAGGAAACCGCCAGAGTGCTTGACAGTATTGTAGAACGCATTAATGCTGCTATTGATCAGGGAGACCACTTTGATCGCGAATACCTTCAGCCAAGCAAGTACTACAATCCCATCATGAAAAGGATTTAATCCGAAATCCTCAAATTTTGGTTCTCATCAATATACTACATTGCTTCCGAGTCAAAAATCCTTCGGGAGCAACTGATGTACAACAACTGAGTTAGGTTGAATTTATATATTACTATCAACGCCGTGGTTCGTGTGTCAACCTAAGCTAAAATCCAAAAAATCTTCGTCATCAGTAGGAACTTGTGGCCTGATAAGGTCACATGAGACGTGGCAATCTTCTGATATTTTGTAGTAGCCTTACAAATAGCCTGAATGGTCACCGACAGATGGAGATTCCAACGTCGTAACCGGTAATCATTTCCTCACGTCAATGCTTACCGGAAACTCCTACCGATGACGTATTTTTCGTAAATATTAGATATTCAGTAAGTTGTGTTCTGTTTTTATTATTGGAATTTTTTGCATGTAAATGTAGAAACGTCATCCAAATTTGTGCGTTTTGAAAAAATGTTATGTCTCGGAATGACGGCTTTTTGTTGGTTTTTTTACTCTTTTTCCTGTTTTCGGACAGGACCAATTTCAGAATTCACAAACGAAACTATCCCAGTTCATCATTTTTATCATGCGCCGGAACTCGTTATGGAGGGGAGCGGATATCTCAACGTCTTTATTTTCATAAGGGTGTCTGAATTTTAATTTTGATGCGTGCAGCATCATAGTGGTCATGTTCCACTGCTCTTTAAACAACCTGTTTTGTTTGTTGCATCCGTGGGGGCGATCTCCAATGATCGGGTGCAGGATGTGACTGAAATGTTTCCGTATTTGATGCATCCTACCTGTTTTAGGCAGTGCTTTTATCAACGAATACCGTGAAGTGGGATGTCTTCCGAAGGGTACATCCAATTCCGTTTGAGCAATTGTCTCGTAGTACGTGACGGAATCCTGCACTGCACCATTTTCTTTTTTTAACGGATAATCGATTACGCCGGATGGTTCAGTAAACCCTCTTGCTATCAGCAAATATTCTTTCTCAACCTGTTGGTTTTCAAATACGTTTCGAATTATCCTGAGTGTATCCCCGTCCAGCGTAAAAAGCAAAACGCCAGAGGTCTTGCGGTCAATTCGATGGGCAGGATACACATATTGACCTATCTGATCACGGATAATCTGTAAAGCGAATTCTTGTGCATCTGCAGCTATCGGTGATCGGTGAACAAGCAGTCCCGGAGGCTTGTTGACGGCGATCAATGAGTTGTCTCGGTATAGTATTTCCAGTGTCAAACGGGATCAGTTTTTCTTTTTAAATAAATCTTTCAAACCTTTGAGAAAACCCTTCTTCTCTTTTTTTTCATCCTCCTCTTTTTTCTTTCCGAACAAACGCTGGAAGAAGTTAAGATCATCCTTAAACGGATCGCAATCCAGTTCGCGTTTTATTTTGGTGGGGGGGTCCGGGAATCTGGCTTTAGACAGGTTTTGAAACTTCGGATCTTTGTTTATTTGTTGCATAAACAATGCGAAAACGGGTAAAGCCATATTGGCGCCCTGTCCGAGGGCAGTAGATCTGAAATGTACGGAAGGATATTCGCCACCAACCCAGACACCGGCTACCAGGCGCGGTGACATGCCTATAAACCATCCGTCAGCATTGGATTGCGTTGTGCCTGTTTTGCCGGCTATATCATTGTCAAGCATATAGGTGCTTCGCAAACGTCTGGCTGTGCCTTCATCCACAACATTTTTGAGCATTTCCACCATCATCATACTGGTTTCTTTTGATAATACAGCATTGCTTTCTCGTTTTGGGCACCTCCAAATGGTATTGCCATTATCGTCTTCGATCCTGGTAATGAAATGGGCAGGTACGAGATTGCCGTTATTCACAAAGACACCGTAGGCGGAGACAATTTCAAAGAGTGAGATGTCTGGTGTGCCCAGGGCAATGGACGGAACATTTGGGATATCACTGTCAATTCCCATTTTTCCGGCGAGTTCGATCGTGTTTTCAATACCGGCTTTTTCAAGGATCTTTACTGAAACCGTATTTACCGACTCGGTGAGGGCACCTTCAAAGGAGTATTTGCCTTCATAATTATCATCAGCATTGCCCGGAGTCCATTTTTCATTTTCCTCATTGAAACTTTCCCTGCTGGCCTTGATGTATTTGCAGGGCGAGATGCCATGTTCAAGTGCCGAGGCAAATACGATGGGTTTAAATACGGATCCGACCTGTCTTTTGGTGTTTTTGTTTACATGATCGTATTTAAAATGCTCATGATCTATGCCGCCTACCCAGGCTTTAATTTCACCTGTGGCCGGATCTAATGCAAGAAATCCAACATTCAGGAACTTCAGATAGTATTTTATGGAATCTTTTAAGGTGAAATTGACCGTTTTGTTTCCGTTCCATGAGAAAACGTCCATTTCGGATTTTGTACGGATGAGATCATTTAAATCTTCTTTTGAGAGATCTTTGTAATAGGATGATTTGTTGATCTCCCTTTCGATAATCTCCTCATTTTCCCAGGGTTTCTTTTTGCCTGACCAATGTGTGTCAAAATCAGCCTGTAA
>JBNKDZ010000104.1:0-3482 GCA_050288525.1 Cyclobacteriaceae bacterium | reverse complement strand
CGATCAGTTTTGCCTTCTCTTCAAAATCCAACACCTCTGCATATTCAGAAAAACAGGCTGAAAGATGAGGTCCTTTTTCCACTTTCAATTCCTTTATCCCCTGCCAGTCATGCGTCAAAACAAGCATAAGTGTTTTCGCTCGTTCAGAAACGTCAAAGTTCCCTTTCTTAACAGCTCTTGCTGCAAGTTCCATCATTTTTCTGGAGGACATATCCAATACCGCCTGATCGAGGATTTCAATGGCATTGGGATTATTAAAAATGCTTATGATAGCAATAATATCTTTTTTTACTGTTTTATGACTACCTGAATACATACTCGCCAGATCATTCACAACTTCCTCTCCTAACGACTGTATCTGTGAAATTAAAGTGTTATCTGCATTACAACATACCAGAGCACTTTTCAGATATGGCGCAAACACATCATATCCGAAATTCGTTAACGCAACATACGCTTCTCTGTTTTCGGGAAATTGCTGTATGTATTTTTTTAATACAGGGATTGCTTCATTTTTATAGTTAAGACATGACGTAAAATCACCTGTACCAATAAAAAACAATACGGATTCTTCAGGATTTTCAGGCTTCCACCCGATCTGTAGCAACCGGGATACTGTCTGTCCGAGTTTTTTCATGTTGGCTTCATTCAGATCTTTTCTGAGTTCGTTGAATATGTACGACCGCAGATGTTGAACCGATGCATTGGCCTGGTTTCTAACATCCGGATCCGGATTTTCAAGCATTCTGAATAAAGGATCGATGACCCGTCGGTCCTGAATAGCACTTATGGCGGCCAGGGCTATTATTTGTGTGACTTTTTTAAGGCTGAGAGCCGGAATCAGACTATCCAGTGCTTGCATGCCAATCGTTGCGAGGTTATTTACGCAACTGTTAAAATATTCCGTTGTATCTTTTTGTGCAACAATTGATGTCAGATCAAACTCCAGTTCATGAATAATATTCTTTGCAATGGCTCTGAGCGCATTATTCGCCGGCACGGTAAACTGTTGGAATTGTCTAAGATATATCAACGGGCGTATCATTGCAGGACTACCATGAATACAGATCTCATTAAATGCATTTTTACTCAGTCCATAGGCAGGATTTTCAGCCAACGTTACGAGCAGAGATAATGATTCCTCCGAACTATTATCGGCCAGCCCCTTTAGTGCAGCTGTTATTATTTCAGAATCCTGATCTGCCAGCAAAGACTGCAAAGGTTTCACCGCAATATTTGCCGGTGTTTTGCTGATAACCTCAATAGCGGTCATCCTTACAACTTTTTCTGAATGCTGTAATGCTTTGATGATTTTTGTGTACTCAAAATTTTTGCCCCACTTAAGAACTTTTTCAGGAGTTGTTTTAAAAAACATGCCGGAATAATTAAAAATGAATAAAAGTAATTTTTTTGTAATAGCAGTATCCTTTGCCTGCATATCAATTTCATAAAAAGCTTTTTGTATTCCTAATAGTTTGGTGACTAAAAAAAAGGAACAATGAACAAGGAATTGATTGAATTCAGCTCCTTCATAATTGCTCTGAGCTGAAATGGCAATACAATTGCCTGGAAATGACTATCTTTTCATTTTAGACACGCATTTTGAAAATGCGCGCCAGTGTTATTTTTTCGCAAAGCACACGCTGACAGGTCTATGGACGCTGTCAGGTGAGTGTCACATATTAATCAAAATCTGATTCCCACATTCCAATGGGCCCACATTTGAAGGAGGACATCTCCTTTTGTTCTTTCATAAAATGTATATGGAGCAAGGTTTGACATAAACTGATCTTCTTCTTTCCAGTCAGACACAAAGAAATTCAGTGTAGGACCGGTGAATATGGAGAATCTACCCTTTATTGAATATGAAAGCCAGAAATCAAAATTGGTCAGAATGTTTATCCAATCTTCGGACATTTCTCCATAATGGATCCAGTTAACAGTCAGGTCGCTATTCAATGAAAATTTCTTTCCGGGCTTGCTGGCTCTCCCGATACCATATCCGAAATAGTATTTTGTTACATCATACGTATCATCTCTACCTAAACCGGCCCTGAAGATGTTATAAAATTTATGAGTACCTGTTTTGAAACTGGCATTAACCCGGAAAATATTACTGATATATCCTTCAAACCTTCTGTATCCTTTTCTTGAAAAGTTTAATAATCCGATACCCACACCACTTAACGTATCATTAATATTTATCAGGCCTATCTGACTACCTTTAACCTCTTTAGCATAATTAAGGACGCCACAGATCTGCACACCTCCCACCGATTCAGTTGCAATATTGGCAATACCCGATACCTGACCACTACCAACATTTTTTGCTTTATTAGCGACACCGGATATCTGCATCCCTCCTACATTTTCATGGACATAATTTACTATTCCACTCACCTGAACGCCGTTTACATTCTTTCCACTGTTAACAATCCCGGACACCTGCATAACATCAACATCTCCAAACGCTATATTTGAAATCCCGGACAATTGCACACCATCGACATTTTTTGTTGACACATTGCTGATCCCGGCTATTTGCCAGCCCCCCATATCCCCTTTCAGCACATTGCTGATCCCGGCTATCTGCACACCACGAATAGAGTCAAGAATCACATTACTGATACCTGCGACCTGTGCCCCTACCATCCATCTTCGGTTGTTATTACCGATACCGGCAATCTGAACCCCTTTGGTATGACCTCCTACAATATTAACAAGTCCGGCTGCCTGAACCCCGTTTACATCATTACGTATTGTGTTAACCATCCCACCTACTTCAAAAGCTCTTACACCTCCTGAATAACCCGCGAGAAGGTTTACCGAAATAATATTATCAAACGAACCACTCATCTTATGATTGGAGCTCACGCCTGGAACAAGTGAAATCTGAAAAGGTTTTACTCCTGCAAGACCGACATTTTTACTGCGCACGATTTGTTCTTCCGGAACGACGCTTTTTACAATTGGCATTACTTCAATAGCCCTTGTCTGATTTATAAATGAACCTGGTTTTTGACTGTCTTTCTTCTTTTCATCCATCAACGGAATAAGGTTGATATTTATCTTTTTATCAGCAGGTTTCACTATAATGAGCGTATCCGTAAAACCAAATTTACTGTACGAAAGGCCAAATTCGTTGAACTTACCCGGCACCTTTAACGAATAATACCCTTTGTCATTCGTAATCGCCGAATTATAACCATTAATTTCGAATACGGTTGCATGTTTAATGCCTTCACCGTTCATGGCATCATAAATAAATCCTGTAATGGTATACTCCTGCTTTTCCTGGTTTTTATTTTTGGTGAATTTTTCTTTAAGCAGGATCAGATGATTACCACTTACTTTATAGTATAATTCATCTTCAAAAATCCTGTCCAACACTACTTTTACGGAAGAATTTTCCACATTCAGGGATATAAGGCTGTCAACTGGAATCAGGTCCGGGTTATATGAAAAGTTAAATGAGCCTGCAT
>JBNKDZ010000103.1:0-5876 GCA_050288525.1 Cyclobacteriaceae bacterium | reverse complement strand
TGAAATGCAGTGTGCTTCATCCACAGCAAACAGATTTATCTTCATTTGCTTTACCCGTTCGATGAAAAGCTCTGTGTGCAACCGTTCCGGCGATACATACAACAGCTTCACATCACCATAGATACAATTGTCCAGAATAATGTCAATCTCCCTTCTGGTTAAACCGGTATAAATGGCATAGGCTTTTATACCCTGCTGTTTCAACTGATCTACCTGGTCTTTCATTAAGGCAATAAGGGGCGATATAACCAGGCATGTGCCTTCCATGCATAATGCTGGCAACTGATAGCAAAGGGATTTGCCTCCTCCTGTCGGGAGTAAGGTGAGCACATCACTGCCTTCCAGTACCGACCGGATAATATCCTCCTGTAAAGGTCTGAATCTGGAGTAACCCCAGTATTTTTTTAATATATCAACCGGTTGAAGCATATCATGGAGAAAAAATACAACTACAATAATAAAAAAACCATCGGATCAATTTATCGAAATCAGGATAAAATACCTTTACAAAGGAAGGTCAGACCTGTAAAACACTGTTTTAAGCAGCTTGTACCGGTTGATCATGATTTATTTGGATTTTGTTGTTTAAATTGAAAGATCGCTGTTTATATTTGCATAAAATTTAGTTTAATTTATTCACTTAGATGAGAATAATAATTGCCGGAGCAGGAGAGGTTGGATTTCATTTAGCGAAGCTCCTAGCCTTTGAAAGACAGGATTTGGTTATCGTCGACCTTGATCAGGACAGATTAAATTATGTTTCCAATCATCTCGATGTTCATACTGTAAGAGGTAGCTCTACTTCTTTTAATGTGCTCGAACAGGCTAATGTCAGTAAGGCGGATCTTTTGATCTCTGTAGCCTCATCCGAAGAGACAAACCTGGCCACCTGCATCATTGCCAAGAAACTTGGTGCTAAAAGGACTATTGCCAGAATTGACAATACCGAGTTTTTAAGTTCAAAAGACAAACTTAACTTACAGGAAGTAGGGATTGATGAACTGATATCTCCCGAAAGTCTTGCTGCCCGGGAGATCAAACGTCTTTTGCGTGAAGCAGCACTCACCGATACGTTTGAGTTTGATAACGGTATGCTTACCCTTGTAGGGATCCATATTGATGATAATGGCTTTCTGGCCAATAAAACCCTCAAGGAAACCACACACCTTAACCCGGACCAGAATTTTATAACCGTGGCGGTATTAAGGAATAACAATACCATTATTCCACATGGCGATACCCGGTTTCTGCCTGGTGATCATGCTTATTTTATTGCCCAGCCGGATGGTGTTCAGAAAGTAATGGAATTGTCGAGCAAGGAAAGAGTGTCTTTTAAAAACCTGATGATCCTGGGAGGAACAAAAGTAGGTTTTCATGCTGCAAGAAGGTTGAGTAAAAAATATAAGATCAAACTTATAGAAGCAGATAAGGACCGGTGTTTTCATCTGGCAGATATGCTGCGTGATACCCTGGTGATAAACGGGGATATCTCGGATGTGGACCTGCTTAAGGATGAAGGAATTGAGAATATGGATGCGTTTATCGCAGTAACAAACAATTCTGAAACAAACATTGTATCATGCCTGGTGGCTAAACAATGCGGTGTGGCAAAAACCATCGCCCTGGTTGAAAATATGGAGTATATTCATCTTTCCCAGAATATCGGTGTCGATACAATGATCAACAAAAAGCTTATCGCAGCAAATTTTATTTCAAGATACATCAGGAAGGGCGATGTGATCTCCCTGACAGGGATCCATGGTGTGGATGCAGAGATCCTGGAATATGAGGTGAAAGAAAATTCGAAGATCAACAATAAACGCATAAAAAATATTAATTTCCCAAAATCTGCTATCATCGGAGGAGTTGTACGTAAAGGGGTAGGATATACCACTTTTGGTAATTTTGAATTCCGTCCGAAAGACAGGGTAGTAATAATGTGTCTGCCGGAAGCTATTCATGAAGTAGATCAGTATTTTAAATGAGATTCAATATAAAAGTCATAATTTCCATCCTCGGTCTGCTGATGATGCTGAACGGAGGGTTTATGCTTTTGTGCCTGCCCGTATCTTTTTACTACAAGGATAACAGCTGGGATGCATTGCTCATTTCCGGGCTGATGGGAGTGATCGTGGGGTTTGTGTGCTGGTTTACCACCAGGAGAAAGAAAAACGGAGGTCTGAAGAAACGGGACGGTTATCTGGTGGTGACACTTGGATGGCTGACCATGAGTTTTCTTGGGAGTATCCCTTTTGTACTAAGCAATCAGATACCCGACTTTACCAACGCTTTTTTTGAGACCCTGTCAGGTTTTACTACTACAGGAGCTTCTATCCTGAATGATATTGAATCCATGGACAAAGGGATATTATTCTGGCGTAGCCTTACTCAATGGATCGGTGGGATGGGGATCATTGTTTTGACCATTGCTATTTTGCCGATTTTAGGAATTGGGGGTATGCAGTTGTTTGTGGCGGAGTCCCCGGGAGTTACTCCGGATAAATTAAAACCACGGATAACGGATACGGCCAAACGATTATGGCTCGTTTATGTCATCCTGACTGTTGCCGAAATAGTACTGCTGAAATTTGGAGGGATGGGGTATTATGATGCCGTAAATCATGCCCTTACGACCATGGCGACAGGAGGGTTTTCGACAAAGCAGGCCAGTATTGCCTACTATAATTCCCCGTTTATACAATATGTGATCATCTGCTTTATGTTTCTGGCAGGGATGAATTTCACCCTTTCCTATTTTGCCATGCACGGTAATTTTAAGAAGATCCGGGAAAATGAAGAATTCAGAAATTACCTTGGATACATAGTGGTAATTGGTGTAGCAATTACAATTGTTGTGTTCATGGTCACGAATAATTCCCTCGAATTGTCTTTCAGAGATGCCATGTTTCAATTGGTGTCGATCGTCACTACTACAGGGTATGTAACGGCCGACTACACTTCATGGGCACCGTTGTTGACAGTGGTTTTCTTTATGCTTATGTTTATCGGAGCCTCAGCAGGATCTACCGCCGGAGGTGTTAAAGTCGTGCGTCACGTGATCCTGCTTAAGAACAGCCTGCTGGAGCTAAAACGACAAATACATCCCGCAGCAGTACTCCCAGTGCGCCTGAATAAACGGGCAGTGCCTTCTGAGATCACGTTTAATATCATGGCATTTATGATCATCTATTTTATGGTGTTTGTGATCGGCTCTCTGATTATGGCTGGTATGGGATATGATTTTTTAACCTCGACAGGGGCCGTGGCAACCTGCCTCGGAAATATCGGTCCGGGATTTGGAGAAGTAGGGCCGGTAGATAATTTTGCAAATATCTCAGCACCAGGTAAATGGCTCCTCTCATTCCTGATGCTGCTGGGCCGGCTGGAATTGTTTACAGTCCTGATCCTTTTTTCACCCTCTTTCTGGGGAAAACACTGATTTGGATAAAAAACATACATTATCTGGTAATATTTTGAAAAATAGTGTGCAATTGTAAAACATTGGTATTATTTTTAGTTAAGCATGAAGCTTAAATCCGGATTTCGGGTTAAAATACAGACCATTTTTTATTAAACGCCTACATATTATGTTGACTAATTCTTTCAAATCCGTCAGGAGATTATTTTCTTTTATCGGTGTAGTTTTGATCTTCCTTTCCGGAATGGTCGTCTTTAATGGATGCTCTTCGGAAAAGGAAAAAACGACTATTGACCCTGCATATTCTGCTTATGTGTCAGGGTATACAGCCGGTGTAATATCAAAATATTCAGCTATAACCATTCGTCTTGCTCAGGATGTTATGGATTCACTAAAGCTGGATGAATCATTTGCTCAAAAGTTATTTGATTTTTCACCTTCAATTAAGGGATCTGCGTATTGGGTAGATGCACGGACTATTGAATTTAAACCTGAAAGCAAATTAAAATCCGGCGAACATTACCGGGTAAAATTTGAATTGGGGAAAGTGGTGGATGTGCCGGATAACCTGTCATCTTTTGAATATGACCTGCAAACAATCACTCAAAATTATGATATTAATATTGAGGGATTGAATACCTACGAAGTCACTGATCTGAAACGTCAGAAATTGATTGGGAAGGTGATGACGGCCGATAAGGAAGAAAATGAGAATATCGAAAAACTCCTCACCGCAAAGCAAGACGGCAAAGAACTTACCATAAATTGGGAACATAACGGAGAAAATAACAGCGCCAGTTTTATCGTCGAGGAAGTTGTGCGTGGTGATGACGAAGGCGAAGTGCTGCTTTTCGCAAACGGGTCTCCAATAGGCGTGGATAAAGAGGAAAAACTCGAATATGCAGTACCTGCATTGGGCAATTTTACCGTAATGGAAGCCAGTGTAATCCAAAGTCCAGATCAATATGTTTCCATCCGGTTTTCAGATCCTCTGCAGGAGAATCAGAATCTGAATGGATTAATCCAGATTGGCCAGCTGTCGAGTTTAAGGTACCTGATCAACGGAAATGAACTGCGCGTATATCCTCCTGTCCGGCAAACAGGTCAAAAGATGGTAACTGTAAATAAAGGACTAAAAAATATTCTGGGTTATAAACTCACGAAAGAGCAATCCGTGGAAGTACTGTTCGAACAAATAAAACCTGCCGTACGACTTGTGGGGAAAGGTGTTATCCTGCCTGCTACAGATGGGTTGGTATTTCCTTTCGAAGCAGTGAGCCTCAATGCGGTGGATGTGAAAATTATAAAGATCTATGAAAACAACATCCCGCAGTTTTTGCAAAACAATAACCTGTCAGGAAACAATGAACTGAGAAGGGTCGGGTATCCTGTCGTGAATAAAAAGATACCATTGAATACCACCGGAGTTACGGACTTCAGCAAGTGGACACGGTACACGCTGGATCTTTCCGAAATGATAAAATCCGAACCGGGAGCCATCTATCAGGTTGAAATAGGATTTAGAAAGAATTACTCAACCTACTATTGTGAAGGACAGGAAGAATCAAATGATCTGGAGTCGGTGGATGATAATCTGGCAGGCTGGGATTCCAATACCGAAGAAGAAAGCAGCTACTGGGATTATTATGATGAATATTATTATGATGATTACGACTGGAGTGAGCGGGATAATCCTTGTCACAACACCTATTACCGCAACAATCGCAAAGTAACACGAAATGTGCTGGCATCCGACCTGGGGCTGATCGCCAAAAGAGGCAAAAATAATGAATTGTTTGTGGCTGTAACAGATCTTAAAACTACGGAACCGTTAAAAGGTATTGAGGTAAATGCATATGATTATCAGAATCAGGTGATCAATTCAGGCGTTACCGGATCTGATGGTATTGCCAATATAGCCATAAAACGAAATCCCTATTTGCTGATTGCAAAAAACGGCGAACAACGAGGATATCTGAAACTTGATGACGGATCTTCGCTCTCTCTCAGTAATTTTAATGTGTCAGGAGAAGTTGTTCAGAAAGGCATTAAAGGATATATATATGGCGAGCGAGGTGTCTGGAGGCCGGGCGACTCACTGCATATTGCCTTTATTCTGGAAGACAAGGAAAAGGTATTGCCGGAACAACACCCGGTTATATTTGAATTGTACAACCCCAGAGGTCAGGTTGAGAAAAAAATGGTTCAGTCCTTCTCGGAACATGGTATTTATGATTTCAGTACCAAAACATCTGATGATGCAATTACCGGAAACTGGAAAGCCAGAGTTCAGGTAGGGGGAGCTGTTTTTGAAAAAGCTTTAACGATTGAAACCGTCAAACCCAACCGGTTAAAAATAAATCTTAATTTCGGAATTGATAAAATCGTTGCTGGCAGTGAGTCGGTTTATGGAAATCTGGAAGTAAAATGGCTGCATGGCGCCATTGCAAAAAACCTG
>JBNKDZ010000102.1:0-5347 GCA_050288525.1 Cyclobacteriaceae bacterium | reverse complement strand
TTTAGTTCATCCCTGGATATAACAGACACAATACCCGGGGCATCCATAAGCCTCTCCTTCGACTTTGAGGCAACCGTTATTTCAACGTTTAACAACTCCTCCAACGATAGCTCTTCAAGGTTATCTGTTTGGTTGGATATTATTACATCATTGTCTCTTTGGGTTCCCTTCTGGCCATATATAAACGAATTCAGACCAAAAAACAGAACGCATAACATAACCACTCTCAATTTCTTCATAGATTTTGATTGTTTAATTTTTACATAGAAAACCATTGCGTGTGGTTATCAGGCAGGAAAATACAATAGATTATTAAAGCATAAAGATACTAAACCATTTAGAGATGCAATTGTTGTTGATTACATAAAAAAACCGATTCCAAATGCCAGAATTTCAAACAATTATAGAAAGAAGATCATCTTTATCAGGAACCTATAACTTCCTGCCACTGAAGCATTCCGCCAACGAGATTATAGAGGTTGTTAAAACCATGCTTGTTCATTAAATAATTTATAACCTGACCACTCCGGTTTCCACTACGGCAATATATTATTGTCTCCTTATCCTTGGGTATCCTGTCAACATTACCTGCAATTGTCCCCATTGGTATGTGCTCACCTCCGATATTAAACTCTTCTCTTTCAAAATCTTCTCGTACATCTATAAGCTGTATATCCTCTCCATTTTTGAGTTTCAACTCTAAAGCTTCTACTGTTATTTCTTTCATTTTTCAAAAAATTGAATTTTGTGAATACTACTAACAACTGTTTATATCTGAAATTGTTACAACCTCCCGGAATAGTTCCATCCGAATTCCAAATAACAATTTTAAAAGAAATATGTTCTATTTAAATTGCCTGTAAATTATGTTTTTTGATTTAACCAATATACTATATTTTCTATGAGAATTCTGTTAAAAAGGCTGGATGATGCCTATCACATGGAAGCTACAAATGAAGATGGTTTATCCATACAAACGGATGGAGCTCCTTCTATTGGTGGCAGGAATAAAGGTATGCGTCCAATGCAATTACTCATATCCGCAATAGGCAGTTGCAGTGGCATAGATATCATCTCTATTCTAAAAAAGCAAAAACAGGATTTGAAAAACATTGAGATCATCGTTGATGCTGAGCGTGAGCAGGATAAAACACCTGCTTTATTCACAAAAATACATGTTCATTATAAGTTATATGGTGCACTTGCCGAAGAAAAAGTTAAAAGAGCAGTCGATTTATCCATCAATAAATACTGCTCTGTAGCCAGGATTCTTGAAAAAACTGCCGGGATTTCTTCTTCATATGAAATAATAAGCTGATTATTATAGTACAAATACTGCACTTTCTGTCTCTTTTAACATATACGTTGTATGACTGAATTTGAAAATTTTGAAACAAAAGCCATCCGGACACAGGCTGAACGATCTTCTCAAATGGAACATTCCGTCCCTGTTTATGCTACATCCAGCTTTGTATTTGAGAATGCGGAACATGCCAGAGCATTATTTGCCGATGAAATAGAAGGAAATATTTATACCCGGTATTCCAATCCGAACAACGATGAATTCGTACAAAAATTATGTCTTTTGGAAGGCACTGAAGATGGTTTGGCAATGGCTTCAGGCATGGCTTCTATGTTTGCCAGCATCGCCGCCTTCCTGAAACAGGGTGATCATATCCTGATGTGTCGTTCCGTTTTTGGATCAACACACCAGATAACCTCCAACATCCTCCCGGGATGGGGCATTGGTCATACATATGTCGATATCCATCACCCGGAAGAATGGGAACAATACATACGCCCTGAAACGAAGATGATATTCCTCGAAACACCCTCCAATCCCGGGTTGGATGTGGTCGACCTGGAGCTTGTCGGCAAACTTGCAAATGACCATAGGCTTATCCTGAATGTCGACAACTGTTTTGCTACGCCATACCTCCAGAATCCCGCACGTTTTGGAGCGCACCTGATCACCCATTCAGCAACAAAATTTATCGATGGCCAGGGAAGGGTAATAGGCGGCGCCGTTGTAGGCAAATCAGAACTCATCGGAAAAATCCGGTTTTTTGCACGCCACACCGGACCGGCATTATCTCCTTTTAACAGCTGGATCTTGTCCAAAAGCCTCGAAACACTCGCCGTACGCATGGATAAACATTGTGAAAATGCATTAAAACTGGCTTATTTCCTTGAAAAACATAACGAAGTCGTATGGGTAAAATATCCTTTTCTGCCTTCATATCCCAAATATGAAATAGCAAAAAAACAGATGAAACAGGGAGGCGGACTTGTTACGTTTGAGCTAAAAGGCGGACTTGAACGCGGAAGAAGATTTCTGGACAGCCTGAAAATGCTTTCACTTACTCCAAACCTGGGAGATGTGCGCAGTATCGCAACACACCCTGCGTCAACCACCCATTCCAAACTGAGTGTGGATGAAAGGGCTCTTGTAGACATTACTGACGGCCTTATCCGGATCTCTGTTGGACTGGAACATATTAATGATATTCTTCAGGACATAGAACAGGCAATACAACGATCAAAATTATGACGCGCTCGTTTTGACTGGTCCAGACTCCATATTTGATGTTGCCGTAATCGGCGCAGGTCCTGCCGGAAATATGGCCGCTTATCTGCTAGCTGATCATGGATTATCTGTTGTTATAATTGAAAAAGCCCGGTTGCCACGATATAAAACCTGTGGTGGTGGTGTTGTTTACAGATCTTTTAATACGCTTCCTTATGATATCTCAGACATCATCGAAAAAGAATTATACGATATTAAATTTTTTCTGAATGGAAGTTCCTATGAAATAACGAAAGACGTACCACCTGTTTCAATGGTAATGCGGGCAGACCTTGATCATTTCATGACACAGAAAGCACTACAGAAAGGCGCTATCCTGATGGAAGAATGTTCGTTTTCCGGCCTTACAAAAAGCAACAATGGAATTTCAACAATACAAACGCCAAAAAGAGCCGTTAAAGCAAGGGTGCTTATAGCTGCCGATGGTGTTCACAGCCCTGTCGCTAAAGCAGCAGGCTTCATCGATAAAAGACGTTTAATTCCGGCTATAGAGAGCGAAATCTGGACCCGCAACAACGATGACCTGATGAATACCGTAAGGTTTGATGTCGGGTTTATTCCGAAAGGTTATGGATGGGTCTTTCCTAAAAAAGACCATCTCTCAGTTGGTGTAGGATATCTCCATAAAAGTAAGATCCGCCTGCGGGACTATTATGAAACCTATTTACAAAAAACCGGCATTAAAGATATCATTAAAGAAGAAAAACACGGATTCCTTATACCGGTAAAACCCCGTGGGCAGTATTTTAAAGAAAATATATTTGTTACAGGAGATGCCGCCGGACTGGCCGATCCGGTTGTGGCTGAAGGAATTAGTTCAGCCTTATTAAGTGGAAAGCTTGTCGCTGACGCGATCATTCAGGCGCGTATGAACCCAATGGAAGCCGGGAAGATCTATACCACTCTTCTGAAAAACAATATTCTTTCCGGAATGTCGAATGCCCGGTTTCTCGCAAACCTGTTTTACAAACATGAACGAATCCGGAATTTTATCTTTAAAAAAAACGGGCAAAAACTAATTGATGCCTTCACTGATATTTTCACCGGAAGACGAAACTACCCTGTCTCCGGGCGTGATTGCTTTACGTCCTTTCTTAAAGCATTTATTAGTTAAACAGGCTGCATTGTCCCCGTTGAAAGGAAAATATTGCCGTTACACATATTTCCCTAACAATAAAAAATAACAATCCGTTAAAAAAAACGGTTTTGATGAAGAAGAATGAAGCTATTAAAAAAAATCATGATCTGGATCCTTGGAATCATACTGGTCATTGCAGCAATTAGCCAGGTTGTCAGTTTTATCATTTCCGGACCAAAATATAAAGGGCCGGTTACAGACCATTTCGATGGAAAAACATTCATAAATCCCGGAAATGTAAAAGCGAAAGGATTTTTAGATGTTCTGAAGTGGGGACTAAACCGTGAAAAAGGATCATGGCCTCCTTCAGAAGGATTATCATATGGCCCTCCTCCTCCCCAAATTGTTAATGATCAACTTCGCATCACCTTTATCAACCATTCTACGTTTCTGATACAGACAGAAGGATTGAACATATTGACAGACCCGGTTTGGGGAGAACGTGTCAGCCC
Organism: Cyclobacteriaceae bacterium; assembly: GCA_050288525.1. Taxonomy (GTDB): domain Bacteria; phylum Bacteroidota; class Bacteroidia; order Cytophagales; family Cyclobacteriaceae; genus JBNKDZ01. Next base: position 1,170 of record JBNKDZ010000102.1, on the reverse strand, counting down.
GGTATCCTGGGCGGGACCAAAACGACACCGTCCGGCAGGAATAAAATATGAAGATCTCCCCCCTATTGATGTAGTCCTTATTACCCATAACCATTATGACCATCTTGACATGCCAACCATGAAACGGATCTGGCGTGATCATGCTCCCTTAATAATAACACCACTGGGAGTAGATCTGCTACTTAAGAAATCAAATATTGAAAATATAAAAGTAACAGACTGGTGGGACGAAGTTAAGATCAACGATCGTTTGTCGGTACTTTCTGTTCCTGCACAACATTTTTCCGGCAGAGGGACGTTCGACCGGGATGCTACGCTATGGTGTGGCTTTGTTTTGAAAAGAGCCAAAGGTAATGTCTATTATGTCGGAGACACAGGTTATGGTGATTTCTTTACAGATATTTACGAAAAGGCAGGTCCTTTTAAAGTCTCTGTTATTCCAATAGGTGCCTATAAGCCTAATTGGTTTATGTCCCCAATACATACATCTCCCTCTGATGCCGTACAAATTCATAAAGATGTTAAGTCTGAAAATAGCATTGCCATGCATTTTGGCACGTTCCCCCTGGCTGATGACGGCTTATATGATCCTGTAAATGACCTGTATGCATCGCTTGAAAAAGAAAACGTTGACAAAAGCCGGTTTGTAGTGATGAAAGAAGGCGATTTTTTAATCTATTAATTCAATTTCATGAAATATCCATGAAAAACATAAGAAGGTAAGTTTTAACATGGTTAACACGCAAAAACTTCATGTCTCTTTCAATAAAATCCGTTTATTCACTTAAAACAAAGTTCGAATACAGGTGTTAATAGAATAACAGATGGCTGATTATTTTCATCATAAGTTAATTTCAATAAAATCATTTATTAAAATTTGAAAATTTAATAACAAGAAAACCACATATTATTTCCTAATTTCTTTCGAAAACGAAAAAAATATGTGATTTTAGCATAACTATATCTGTTTGATTAACATCTGAATGACATTGTGATTTTTTATCAGGCAAAATAATTGGCATAGTTTTGGTCATATAAAATAACAGATAGGTGTATATCCATTAAATGCGACGTATTATGAAAAAGGTTAAGTTAATCACGATTTTTGGCATATTAATACTTTTTAGTTCCACTTCGTTTGTAAGTGCTCAACAAGTAAGAGCTCAATAT
>JBNKDZ010000101.1:0-8026 GCA_050288525.1 Cyclobacteriaceae bacterium | reverse complement strand
TTGCATTAATTATTATAATTTTCGGCCTTAATTTATATTAATATTTAAATAAATTGAAAATAAAGATACATAATATATTACTTCTCCTGAGCGTCGGTATTGCCTGTGTTTTTACCTCCTGCAGCTCACAAAAAAAGAATTTCTTTTCGAAGACTTTTCATAACACAACTGCACATTACAACGCTTATTTTATTGCGAGAGAAAACATAGAAGAGGTTGAAGATGCGCTCCAACAAAACCACAAAAACAACTACAACCGGGTATTAAGTGTTCTTTATGATGTTGACTCAGCAACTATTGACGGTCTCCGTGATAAACTTGATGATTGTATCGTTAAAGCTTCACTGGCCGTTCAGCGGCATGAAAACAGTAAATGGGTAGATGACAGTTATTATCTGATAGGCAAATCGAGATTCTATGGGGGTGATTTTGTTAATGCTATCGAGACGTTCAAATATATCAACATCAACAGTGAAGATAAGGATACCCGTCATCAGGCACTGATATTCCTTATGCGTACATTTATTGATTATAACGAACATAACAATGCTGTTGCAGAAGCAGATTTTCTGAAAAAAGAAGAACTGAGCAAGGAAAACTCCCGGGATCTGGAAATCATCAAAGCGTATCTGTATCAGGTTCGGGAAGAATATGAAAATATGGGTAAAAGCATTGAAAATGCAGTAAAACTGGAAAAACGCAATCAATATGCTTCCCGCTATTACTTTATTCTTGGACAGATCTATCAGAAAGCAGGACAGGATACAGCGGCATTTAAGAATTATAACAAATGCCTGAAGCACAATCCGGAGTATGAAATGTCTTTTTATGCCAAGCTGAACCTTGCCCAGGTATCGTATCTCGGAAAAAATGTCAATGTTAAAAAAATACGCAAGTATTTCAGGAAGTTGCTGAAAGATGATAAGAATAAGGAGTATGTTGATAAAATATACTATGAAATGGCCGGATTTGAATTGAAACACTCCAATCCGGATAAGGCTATTGATTATTATAATTCATCCGTCCGTTCGAGTATAAGCAATCCGAGACAAAAAGGATATTCATACCTGAAGCTTGGAGAGATCTATTATGATTTACAAAAGAATTATACCCTTGCTCAGGCCTATTATGACAGTGCTGTGCAGACCATACCCTCAGATGATGAAAAATTTGAGTCGACCAAAGAACGGCAATTGATCTTAAATGACTTTGTGGAGCAGATCAATACCATTCAACTACAGGATAGCCTGCTTGCCTTATCAGAGATGGATAAGGATAAACTTGATGCGCTTATTGAAAAGGTTATTGAAGAAGAAAAAGAGCGAGAAAAAGAACGCGAAAAGGAAGCACGCAAACGAGAACGTCAGGCTCAGAGTATATCAAATTTTGGGAACAACGAATATAATCCATTTGCCAATGATCAGACAGCTGATTCCGGAGATGGATCTTCCTGGTATTTCTATAATCTTACAGCGATTTCTTCCGGAAGAAGTGCATTTTTGAGAAGATGGGGCAACAGGCCACTTGAAGATAACTGGAGAAGATCCAAAAAAGAGGCTGCGGCTTCATTTGAAACCAATACAACAGATGTCAAATCTGATACGATGGCTATTGAAAGTGATAAACAGGATGCAGTATCCCAAAAGGATGAAAAAGCACGGTATATGAACAGTATTCCTTTTTCTGAAGAAGCAAAAACAGAAGCCCTGAAAAAAGTCGAGGATGCGCACTATAAACTGGGAGGGATTTATAACTTCCAGCTGAATGAAAAGCCAAATGCTGTTTCAGTATACAAGGATCTGTTAAAACGATTTCCGGATTCCAAATATGAACCGGAAGTAATGTATTTGTTATTTTTGATTTTTCAGGAAGAAGGAAATCCGGAAAGTGAAACCTATAAAAACCGTCTTATTTCAGAGCATCCGAAAACGATCTATGCCAAACTTGCTGAAAATCCAAATTATGAAGAGGAAAGCAATGAAACCAGTCAGCGTTTGCAAAAGCTATATAAAATAGCCTACGAATATTACCAGAAAGAAGATTTCAACCAAGCCAGCCTGTTGGTAAGCAGGGCATTACAGCAATATCCTGATAATGAATTCAGTGATCAGCTGAGGTTATTGAATATCCTGATCTTGGGAAAAGTGGAAGGACAGGTAAAATATCAGTATGAACTTCAGCAGTTTATTGAAAACTATCCGAAGAGTACCCTGAATGATTATGCAAAAAGCCTGCTGGAAGCAAGTAAGAGCTATAAAGAAAAGGAAATACGCAGATTAGGAGCAAAGTATATCTCAGATACCGATATGGCACATTTCTTTGTGATTGTTTATCCTGAGACAGGCAACTTATCCAAAGAAGTACCTGGTTTTGTAGAAAAGTTTGTTGAGGAAAACTACAGCGATATAGGCCTTAATGTAGGTACAATGGTGTTTAATGAAGCAAATTCCCTGGTGTTGGTCAATAAATTTGATATGAAGAAGGATGCTCTTGATTTCTTAACAAAATTTAACAGCGGGAAAATTGAAATGCCTTCACCGGAGAAAGGAGAATATACTATTTTTGTAATATCAGAAGATAACTTTCAGATCCTTGTTCAAACAAAGAAACTGGATGATTATCTGACATTCTATAAAGAAAATTATAAATAACAGATAAATGGCTGTGAAGATCAATATAAATAAACCCTATGCGATATTGCCCAAGATCATAAAAGGGATCTGGATTGCATTTATTTCCATCGTGTTATTGATGATTATTTATGTGTTGTCAGTCAGGATTAATCTGTTTAATCTTTTCGGGTCATTGCCAAGTTATAAGTCACTTGAGAACCCGGAAGCAGAAAACGATCTTTCATCTGAGCTGTACTCCATCGATGGTCAGTTGTTAGGCAAATATTTTCGTTACAACAGAACGCAGGTGACTTACGACGATCTCTCTCCTGAGCTTGTTCAGACACTTTTGTGTACTGAAGATGTCCGGTTTTATGAACACGCAGGGATAGACCTGAAAAGTTTGATGCGTGTAGGTGTAAAAACGGTCATACTCGGGCAAAGTTCCTCCGGAGGTGGTAGTACAATTACACAACAGCTGGCGAAAAACCTGTTTAATACGCGAGAGGAAGAGTTGCATGGCGCTTTACACAAACTGGGTATATCAAAGCTGAATCTTCTGATAAGCAAAACGAAAGAATGGATTGTTGCCATCCAACTGGAAAGATCTTTTACAAAAAATGAGATCATGGCCATGTTTCTCAATACGATATTTTTCGGACAAAATACCTATGGAGTTGAAGTAGCATCAAAGACCTTTTTTAATACAACACCCGATAGTCTTAATTATCTGCAGTCGGCATTACTGGTAGGGATGCTCAACAAGCCAACCAGGTATAACCCAATATTAAACCCGGATTATGCCTTTAACAAACGAAATCAGGTATTACACAACCTTGTGGATTATAATGTGATCACCCAGGAGTTTTATGATTCCTTACAGGCAGTACCATTAGACCTGGACTACAATCCCGAAGGGCATAACGAAGGGCCTGCGCCCTATTTCCGATCTGTTATCCGACCGGTTTTACTGAATTGGTGTAAAGAAAACGGTTATGACCTCTTTGAGTCGGGTTTAAGGATCTACACAACAATTGACAGCCGGATGCAGCGATACGCAGAGCAGGCGATGATGAAACATATGGCATATCTTCAGGAGTTATTCAATGCACATTGGGAAGATAAGAATCCATGGCGCGATGAAGATGGCAATGAAATCAAAGGATTTTTAAACAGTCGGATAAAAAGGACCGAGCATTACCGTAACCTGGTAAAGAAATATGGCAAACGATCTGACTCTGTGAATATCGTATTAAACACACCCTACCCCATGACCATATTTTCATGGAAAGGAGAAAAAGATACAGTCATGAGTCCGATGGATTCACTGAAATATTTCAAGAAATTTCTTCAGGCAGGATTTATGTCCATGGATCCGAATACCGGTCATATAAAAGCCTGGGTTGGAGGTATCAACCATAAATATTTTAAATATGATCATGTAAAACAGGGTCGCAGACAACCCGGATCTACCTTTAAGCCCTTTGTGTATACGGTTGCCATAGATCAGGGATATCCTCCGTGTTATGAAGTACCGGATGCCCCGGTATATTTCGAGCTTCCGGGAAATCAGGAGCAACGGGTTTACGCTCCACAAAACTTTAACCGGGATTTTACCGGGGAGAAAATGACGATCCGTCAGGGCATGGCACGTTCCAAAAACTCCATAACAGCCTTTATGATGAAGCAGGTTACTCCGGAAAGGGTTGTAAAATATGCCAAAGAGATGGGGGTTGAAAGTCCGTTGGATGCTGTTCCGTCCTTGTGCCTGGGTACCAGTGATGTTTCTGTATACGAATTGGTTGGGGCTTACAGCACGTTTGTCAACCGGGGTATTTATACCAAGCCGTATTTTATAACCAGGATAGAAGATAAATATGGGAATGTACTCCAGGAATTCCCTCCTGAAACACGGGAAGCCCTAAGTGAAGAAACGGCATTTCTGATGCTGCATATGCTTATGGGGGCTACACAGGAACGGGGAGGTACAGCTCTTGGACTGAGTCGTGAAGTACGGGAAGGAAATGAAATAGGCGCCAAGACCGGTACTACCCAGAATGCATCTGACGGGTGGTTTATGGGCGTGACCAAGGATCTGGTAAGTGGTGTATGGGTAGGTGGTGACGAACGAAGCATTCACTTCCGGACATCTGCTCTTGGACAAGGAGCCCGAATGGCTATGCCTATCTGGGATAATTATATGCAAAGCGTCTATGCTGATAAATCACTCGATATTGATAAAGGAATGTTTTCAAGACCTATCAGACGTTTGGATGTAGAACTTGATTGTGATAAATATCAAATGCAGGGCGATGGTGAAGCAGAACTGGATTCCTTGAATAATAGTTCAGAGAAAATAGAAAAAGAAGACATCTTCTGATAAAAAGTCATAAGTCTGAATTTTTATTTCATACCAAATAATTTTTTGTAAATGGCATTAAAGATTTATCTGAATGCATCATATTCGATAATACCGAAAATAAAAAAAGGTATGTGGGTTTCGTTTGTATCCATTCTTCTCCTTTTGATTTTATATGTGTTTTCGGTCCGGATCAATCTGTTTAATCTTTTTGGAGGCATGCCAAGCTATCGGTCGTTGGAAAATCCTGAAGATAAGAATGACCTGTCATCCAGGTTGTTTACGGTTGACGGCAAATTGCTTGGCAAATATTTTCGGTATAACCGTACGCAGGTAACCTATGAGGATCTTTCTCCCGAACTGATCAAGACGCTTTTGTGTACTGAAGATGTCCGGTTTTACGATCACGCGGGTATTGACCCAAGAAGTGTATTGCGGGTTGGAGTATACACAATTTTACTTGGACAGCGCTCTGCAGGAGGAGGAAGTACCATCTCGCAACAACTTGCCAAAAACCTGTTCGATACACGGGAAAAAGAATTTGACGGATTAATACAAGAACTGGGAATTTCGAAATTAAATCTGGCGATCAGTAAAACCAAAGAATGGATACTGGCTATTCAACTCGAACGGTCCTTCACTAAGAATGAGATCATGGCTATGTTTTTGAACACTGTGTTTTTTGGAGAACACACTTATGGGATTGAAGTAGCTTCCAAAACATTCTTCAACACCACACCCGACAAGCTGAATTATCAGCAATCCGCAACTTTGGTGGGGATGTTAAATCAGCCAACTACATTTAATCCGGTACGAAATCCGGAAAATTCCCTGAATAAACGTAACAGGGTATTGTATAATCTGGTACAATATGATTCAATAAGCCGGGACATGTACGATTCCTTAAAGACGCTGCCTTTAGGACTAAAATTTACCCCTGAAGGACATAATGAAGGACCAGCACCCTATTTTCGATCGTATATCAGACCTTTTTTAATAAACTGGGCCAAAGAAAACGGTTATGACCTTTTCGAGGCAGGTCTGAAGATCTATACCACTATTGACAGCCGGATGCAAAAATATGCAGAAAAGGCCGTTGACAAACATATGGCCAACCTCCAAAAAACTTTTGATGAACACTGGAAAGGACGAAATCCATGGATTGACGAAAATGGTAATGAGATCACGGATTTTGTTGATAGTAGAATAAAAAATACCCAACATTACCGTTCCCTGACAAAAAAATATGGAAAAAAATCCGATTCTGTATCCATTATCCTAAATACACCCTATGAAATGGATGTATTCTCATGGGATGGTGAAAAAGAACAGATGATGAGTCCGGTAGATTCATTAAAGTATTATAAAAAGATATTGCAGGCAGGATTTATGACCATGGATCCGAATACCGGACATATAAAGGCCTGGGTTGGAGGAATCAATCATAAATACTTTAAGTATGATCATGTAAAACAGGGCCATCGCCAGCCGGGATCAACGTTTAAACCGATCGTTTATACGGTTGCTATAGATCAGGGATATCCCCCTTGCTATGAGGTACAGGATGTGCCGGTAAATTTTATTTTGCCGGATAAAAGTATCTATACGCCCAATAATTTCAATAATAATTTTTCAGGAGAAAAAATGACGATGCGGCAGGGCATGGCACGTTCTGTGAATTCGATAGCAGCTTATATCTTTAAGCAGGTAACAGCTGAAAAAGTAATAAAATATGCTCGTGATCTGGGAATTGAAAATCCATTGGATCCTGTGCCGTCACTTTGTCTGGGTACCAGTGATGTATCGGTGTACGAACTGGCGGGTGCTTACAGCACATTTGCCAACAGAGGAGTGTATACAAAACCATATTTTATTACGCGTATTGAAGATAAATACGGAAATGTGTTACAGGAATTTTACCCGGAAACGAGAGAAGTGCTGAGTGAAGAAACCGCTTTTCTTATGCTTTATATGCTTATGGGGGCTACAGAAGAAACAGGAGGTACCGCCCGCGGATTAAGCCTGGAAGTAAGAGAAGGAAATGAAATAGGTGCTAAAACAGGTACAACCCAAAATGCTTCTGATGGCTGGTTTATGGGTGTTACCAAAGATCTGGTGAGTGGTGTTTGGGTAGGTGGTGATGAACGCAGTATTCACTTTAGGGGTACCACGCTGGGACAAGGCTCGAAAATGGCTCTGCCGGTATGGGACTATTTTATGCAACAGGTATACGCCGATAAAACTATTGGTATAGAAAAACGAAGATTTGACCGGCCCATGCGAGGTCTGGATGTCGAACTCGATTGTAACAGATATAAACTATTTGGTGATCAAAATCTTTTAGATTCTTTGGCCAAAGATGATTCACCTTCCGAAAAAATACTGAAGGATAATATTTATTAGTAAAAGGCTATGGAGGTACCTGTTTATAAACCTGAAGATGTAAAAAAAATACCCCAAAAGCCGGGCGTTTACAGGTTTTATAATAAAAAAGGTACTGTTATCTATGTCGGTAAGGCAAAAAACCTGAAATCACGGGTTTCCAGTTATTTTAATGAACAAACAGGTCACAGCCGGAAAACCATCAAAATGGTATCGGAGATCAACCATATCGAATTCACTATTGTCAATACTGAGTTTGATGCCCTGTTACTTGAAAACTCTCTGATCAAGGAGTATCAGCCCAAATACAACATTCTTCTTAAGGACGATAAAAGTTTTCCATACATTTTTATTCCACAAGAACCTTTCCCTCGCATTTATTCGACCAGGAAGAAAGATCCTAAAAAAGGCAAATACTATGGCCCGTATACCAGCGCCAGGGCTATGAAAAATGTGCTTGAACTAATTCGGAACCTTTACTATATCCGTACCTGCAATCTTAACCTTACAAAAAAAAATATTGAAAGCAAAAAGTTTAAAGTATGCCTGGAATACCATATCGGTAAATGTAAAGCTCCTTGTGAAGGATACCAGTCAGAAGAAGATTACAACAAGGATGTCGATCAGGCCCGGAATATTTTTAGTGGTAACCTGAGTGTAGTGCGTACTTATT
>JBNKDZ010000100.1:0-12564 GCA_050288525.1 Cyclobacteriaceae bacterium | reverse complement strand
CAGTACCCGGAGGGCCTATCAGGAGGGCTCCTTTAGGGATCTTGCCACCCAGGGTTGTGAATTTGGAAGGCGCTTTCAGGAATTCAACGATCTCTTTAACTTCTTCTTTGGCTTCTTCGAGGCCGGCAACATCCGCAAAGGTGATTTTTACTTTATTCTCCGCATCAAACAGTGCGGCGCGTGATTTTCCGATGTTAAAGATCTGCCCGCCCGGACCTGCTGTGCCGGTCATTCTTCGCATGAGCCACCAGAACGCCACCAGAATGATGATAAAGAAACCCCATGACGCAAGAAAATCCATATAGTTACTTCTGGAGTCAATTTTAAGGTCAAGTTTCTTTTCTTCAGGGAGTTCGTCATTCAGTTTGTCGAAAAATTCTTTAAACTGGTCATTTGAAACAATTTTTATCTGGAACTGAGGTCCTTGTTCGAAAGCGAGAGAAGGTTTTTCCTTTACTTTATACTGTCCGCTTTCTATCCCTTCTTTATTTAGCGTTACCTCTACTACATCCTGATTTTTAATTAGTACAACTTCCTTAACGTGGCCGTTTTTGACCATCTCTTCAAATTTCCTTTGTGTAAGGTCTTCAACACCGCCACCCTGATTGAAATAGAAGACCGAAAATACCAATATCACCAGGGAAAGGATGATCCACATCTGGTAATTAGGTTTTTGCGGCTGCTTCGGAATGAAGTTTTTCTTTTTATTTAGATTTTCTGACATTATTTAGCTTTCCTTTCTTGGTTAGATCCTCAAAGTAAACAATAATTTAAGACATTTGGTTATTTAATCTTCTATAAGTGTATGAACGGCATCACCCCACAAATCTTCTATGGAAAAATGTTTTCGCACATCTTTTTTAAATATGTGTACCACAATGTCAACATAGTCTAACAAAATCCATTCCTTATTTTTGAAGCCTTCTTTATGCCAGGGGTCCTGACGGGTACCTTCGAACACCTCTTTTTCAACAGATTCAGATATGGCATCTACTTGTGTGTCAGAATTTCCGGAGCATATAATGAAATAATCAGCAATAGCATTTTTTATTGCTTTAAGGTCTAAAATAACGATTTCTGTCCCTTTTTTTTCTTGAATTCCTTTTACTATATATTTGCTGAGATTTTCAGATGAATCCTTATTCGGTTTATCAATCATATATTACATTTAAATTAAATAGCAAAGCTAAAAAAATCCTTGTACAAATTATTTAAGAACACTGCATTTATTGGCAAAAAGGCATTATATCTGCCAACATGTCACTCTACCAATGAAACCGCCGCTTCTCTGCTGGTCGGGAATAAGCATATTAATGGTTCAGTCATATATACCGATTACCAGTCAAAAGGTAAGGGGCAACGGGGAAATTCCTGGGAATCGGAGTCCGGGAAGAACATAACGCTATCGGTTATTCTGAATACGGCTTTTCTGGACATCAAAAACCATTATTACCTCACTATAATCACTTCATTAGCGATACATGAGTTTTTGAGGGACTATCTGAAGCATTCATTATACATCAAATGGCCGAATGATATTGTGTGTCAGAATTCAAAAATTGCCGGCATCTTAATTGAAAACTATATACGTTCCTCAAGCATCGAATGGTGTATCGTAGGCATCGGACTGAACATTAACCAGACGGAATTTGAAACAGAAGGGGCGGTGTCACTGGCGAATATTTGTAATCAGAAATTTGACCGGCAGGAATTGATGGAGCTGATGTTGCGGAAAATAGAGCATTATTACGATCGCCTGAAACGAGAAGAATTGTTTGGACTGAAAAAGGAATATCTTCAGCATTTATACTGGAAAGATGAGGTTCATGTATTTCAGTCTGAAGGAACATATTTCAACGGAAGGATACTAGGCATCAGCGAACAAGGCAAGCTTCATATGGAACTGGAAGACGGAGAACGGTATTTTGATCTTAAAGAAGTTAAATTTATAAAGTAGAAATAAATAGTTTTTGTTTTGAAAGTGAATTGAATACATTTGTGCTCGTTAAAAAATCAAACTAACATAATAAAATGGCAGATAAGAATTTAAGTTACAAAGTTAAAGATATTGCCCTTGCCGAATGGGGAAGAAAAGAGATCGAACTTGCTGAGGCCGAGATGCCCGGTCTTATTGCGCTGCGGGAAGAATATGGTGCTTCAAAACCACTAAAAGGTGCACGTATCGCCGGATGTTTGCATATGACTATCCAGACGGCAGTTTTGATTGAAACACTTAAGGAACTGGGTGCTGAAGTATCCTGGTCCTCATGCAATATTTTCTCTACCCAGGATCACGCGGCAGCTGCCATAGCAAAAGCTGGTATCCCTGTATTTGCCTGGAAAGGTGAAACCGAAGAGGAATATGAATGGTGTATCAAGCAATCGCTGTATGCTTTTGAAGGGGGTAAACCTCTTAACCTGATCCTTGATGATGGTGGAGACCTTACCAATATGATCCTCGATGAATATCCGGATCTTGCAAAAGATGTAATCGGGATATCAGAAGAAACTACTACTGGTGTACATCGTTTGTATGAACGTATGCGAAAAGGTACTCTGCCGGTACCTGCAATTAATGTGAACGATTCTGTAACTAAGTCCAAGTTTGATAACAAGTATGGCTGTCGCGAATCACTTGTCGATGCGATCAGAAGAGCTACGGACCTGATGTTGGCAGGTAAAGTGGCTGTTGTTGCCGGATACGGAGATGTAGGAAAAGGTAGTGCCCAATCGTTGCGTGGTGCAGGTGTGCGGGTTATTGTTACTGAGATTGATCCTATATGTGCGCTGCAAGCAGCCATGGATGGATTTGAAGTCAAGAAAATGGTTGATGCCATTCCTGAAGCAAATATTGTTGTTACGGCTACCGGAAACAGGGATATCGTTAACGGAACACACTTTAAACTATTGCGTGACAAAGCAGTAGTATGTAACATAGGCCATTTTGACAATGAAATCGATATGGCATGGCTGAATAAAAACTATGGCCATACCAAAGATCAGATCAAGCCTCAGGTTGACCTGTATAATATTGATGGCAATGAAATTATTGTTCTGGCAGAAGGAAGGTTGGTAAACCTGGGATGTGCAACAGGACACCCTTCATTCGTAATGTCCAATTCATTTACCAACCAGGTGCTCGCTCAGATGGAGTTGTTTATGAATTCGGACAAATATGAGAATGCCGTATATACCCTGCCAAAACATCTTGATGAAAAAGTTGCCCGATTACACCTGAATAAAATTGGCGTTGAACTGGATGTTCTGTCGCAGGACCAGGCTGAATATATCGGTGTTGAGGTTGAAGGGCCATTTAAACCCGAGTATTACAGGTATTAAAGAAAGAAAGATCTGTTGATCTTAGACATATAAAATGAAACAGCATCATTAAATTTATTGAATAATGATGTTGTTTCTTTGTTAAATTGGCATAATAATTGGCTGAAGGAATTATATTGTGTTGAATCTTTTCTAAATCGCAAACAATGAAAAAAATTATTATAGGTGTCATTGCCATAATGCTGTTTAATGCGGCAAATGCACAACTTTTAGTAATGGGGCCACGTGCCGGGCTCAGTTCATCAAAGATCAAGATTGACTTTAATGATAATAACGGAAAAATCATAAAGACAGGTGATGCCCTTACCGGGTATCATGTAGGGATCTTCACCAGGGTTCAGGTACCGCTCATCGGACTGTATGTTCAGCCGGAATTTTTATACACCAGGTCAGGAGGAAATGTAGTTTTTGACGGCATAACACCATCCAATGTGATCGATGCGAAATATGAATTGAGCAAATTCGATATTCCTGTGATGGTGGGGGTGAAGATGGCCAAGGTTTTCAGAATAAATGCAGGTCCTACCTTTAGCTTTATGGGATCCGCAAAGCAGATTATTGACGGGGTAAGCGAAGATGTTAAGGATCAGTTTTCCAAATCCACGGTCGCTTTTCAGGCAGGCATAGGCTTTGACCTCGGCCCGCTGATTATAGACCTGAAATATGAGAACAGTCTTAGCAAGCTGGCAAAAGAGATCAATTTCTTTGGCACACCGGTATCTACCGACAACCGGAATCCTCAGTATATCCTGAGTCTTGGGTTTAAGCTTTAATATAGGAGCAAGGAACAAAGAGCAAGGGATGGACAACGGGCGAGAATTATCTTGCCAGATACTCAAACTCCAAACTGTCCGGGTCAGGAAAATGTATTTTCTATAAAGAACAAATACAGGTCTTTCAATATCCGGAAGTCTCTTTCTACTTCGGTCTGTAGCTTTGAAGAGTATAAAATATCGTCGTGTGACTGGCGGCATGAAATGGCAATATTCTTCTTTCTGAACCATGGCTGAAGCTTTTCAGGGGCGCTATTTGGTAATGCTTTCCTGTATTCCTGGCCAACAAGCTGCAACGTTGTGTCTTCATCGTCTAAAAATCGGGTGATCTTCAGAAACCTGTCAGACTCATACTCAATGCCCTCCCGGATCATGTCCATGGTCTTTCGTGAAATACAATAATAACCCATGCCATAATCATAGATTTCGGGGGTCACATAAATGTAAAACTCCGGTACTTCAATAGTCGTTTTCTTCTTTCTGAAACTTATCCACATCTCATCGCGGTACAACGACTTATCCTTCGAAAACCGTATGTCTCTGTGGATTCGGGATATGGTCCTGTTTACCGAAGGTGTAACATCGATTGTATTGTCAATACTTAATATTGTGTCTGTTAGTTCCAGGGTGAGTTCTTTCAGGGGATCCAGGACGTATTGGTTATACTGTTCACGGTGGTCTTCGAACCATGTTTTTGAATTGTTCTTTTTGTTTTCCGTTAAAAAGGAGATCGATTGATCCGAAAATCCGGTAAATGCCATGTTTATTGAATTTTGATTAAATCCGAAATCGTCAATAGAAATTTTCTACAAGGCCTGATTTATTGCACCTCAAGCACTTCCTCAAATTTTGGTTTTCATCAATATACTACATAGCCTCCAAGCCAAAATCCTGTGGTAGCACCTGATGCACAACAACTTAGACCTTTCGCTACAATTTCTATTGACGAATCCGGATTAAAGCTACAAATAAATCAGTAAAGAACAGAACACCACACATCAACTCATTTCGTTTCAGTTTCTTTTGGTGTGGGCGACCAATGGGAGTGGGTGATCTTCCATTCATTCCCGGTCTTCTGGTATATCTCAGTACTGTTCCAAACGGAAGTCGTGTCTCCCTTGCTGTTAAATTCACAAAGATTGTACGTAAGGATGCCGATATCGCCTGACATTTTTATATCAACATTGACCATCTCAAAGGAATGTATGGAGAATGTTTTATACGCTGGTTTCAGGTATTTTTCGGCAGCTTCCCTGCCAGATAGTTTTGATTTTGTTACATTATCGAAATAGGTAAAATCTTCTGTAAACAGTTCAATAAATCCGTAAACATCCCCCGAAGCCCATCGTTTCAGGGCATTATTTTCAATTTTCAACAATTCGGCAGGAGCATCCGAGGTCTTTGGCTTACAGGAATTGCCCGAAAAAAATTGGATCAGTGCCATGGTAATAACAGAAAGTTTAAGTGTTTTCATTTTAATTCCGGTTTATGTGATACACAAAATTAAAACAGGATAACCATAGATGCGATTCAAAAAACAAGGGCATTATGGTACTTTTCACGGATTGGCTTTCGCTCTGAATTGCATTGGCGTAAGCCGGGTGGCATTTTTAAATGCACGTACGAAATATGAACAGTCCTGAAAATTCAGCTTCCACGCAATTTCGGATATGGTGTGGTCAGAATAATACAGCAGCCTCTTAGCCTCAAGAAATACCCTGTTCAGGATCATCTTTTTTGCGGATAAACCGGATTGTTTTTTTACCTGGTCATTCAAATGGCCGGGTGTGACAGACAGTAGTTCTGCATAATAGCTGACTGATCGTTGTTGGGCAAAATGCTTTTCTATAAGTGTCTTGAATGTATTGACCAGCGAATTTTTAGGGATGTCCAATACCTGGTGCGTTTGCCGGTATTTCCGGTTCAGCCAGGCAAGTGCCTGGTAGAGCAGCGCCCTGAGCAGGTGGTCTTCTTTTTTATCTTTCATCGAGATCTCCTGCTCAATCGTAACGAGTATTTGTTCTAGATCAGCATATTCGGAAGGTGAAAGGGTTAAAGTGGCAGAACATGAGGAATGACAAAAAAACGACAGGTTCGGGATGAACGCCCTGTCTTTAAAAAAAGTGGATAAGAATTCCTCTTCAAATATCAGAACAAGTCCTTCTGGCATGTGATCAATCTTCCATTGCCGGACCTGCATGGGGGAGGAGAAGAAAATTTCTCCTGGCCGGATCGTGTATGTGTGGTCATCGAGATGAAAATACCCCTGTCCTTCCGAAATGACTGTAATGTCGTAATAGGTGAGCACATGGGAAGGATCATGGAGGATATACGTTTCAAGGGATTCCAGCCGGATCAGGTCGATGAGGAGTTCGGTGCCGTATTTGGTCTTATGGAAGTTGTATTTGTCCATTTACTACAATTCTGACATTTTAATTCCCAATACACAAACTGTATCAGATCCCTCCATATAATATACATATTTCGGAAATCCTGATTTATTAAATGTCAGGTGATTCACATAATCAAATAATTTATATGACTGTATAATGGATTTAATCTTTCCGGATTCGTTCCAATAGGCATATTCTTCAGTTATGACTTCTATTGTGTCGCAAAGCTCAGGTGTTAGTTCTGTTGTGATTTTTTTTGACAAATGATTGTTTCTATAAAAATAATCTGTTTTAGAAGACCTTTCTTTAAGTTTTGTTTTTAGAAGTCCGTCTTTCAGATAATAAAAAATCGTATCAGTTTCATTGTAATTTGTATTGATGATCCGATAAATTATATTTCCGTTTCTTGCCCATGTATATTTTTCTTCAACAGTAAAATCTGTATGTTCTTTTAAATATTGAGGGAGTCCATCTTCATTAAATTGGCAGGTGGTCTGGCAACACATAAACGATTTAATATCTTCATAGAACAGTTTTTTTTCATAATCATAATAAACTGAGTCTACAACGGCGCCCGGGAGTAAATCATTGAATTTACCCTTTAAGACGACTGTATGAAGGTTGTTAATATTATTCAAATGCATCAGATAAATATGATCATTCAAAAAATCAACCCTTATCGGCTGGAAAGGATCTTTGTATTGACTACAGGAGCTAATAAGTATAATTAAAAAAACACAAACAAGCTGAACCATTTTTTTTGTGACAGATGATTTTATATAAAAATACCTTTTTAATCTGTATGGAAGCATGATTGTGAAATTTAATTTTCATATCCGGCAATCCGGATCTTTAACAAATGGGGTATTCTGAACAGCATAGGAAAGGCATTTTAATCCGCCCTTACAGCTGTTTTTGTAATAACAATCCGAACAATCATCAATACTGGTGTCACGTAATTTTATAAGAAGATCACTATTGTTATATAAATCGATCAGGTTATCGTCATACATATTGCCCACCTTTACCGGGAGCCTCCGGCAGGGGAGAACATCACCATTCGGCAGAATGGCCAGCAACGTATTGCCGGCTGAGCATGCATACGGTTTCCCTCCTGTGACGAGAAATTGAAGGGCCCGGTCCGACGTGATCAGAAAGTCGGGGCTTTTATTTTTTTTCTGTTCCTTCAGAATTATGTCAAAATATTCTTTCGTCTGATCAGGACTTAGTCTTAACGGATCTTCCGGACCTGATGGTATATACCTGTCAGTCCAGATCTTGAAAGCCCCATATTTCCGGGCAGTTTTTATGGCTGCGGGAAATTGTCTGTAATTTTCTGAGTTGGCTGTGAAGGAGATCATTACAGGTATTTTATAATTTGAATACACAGTTAATGCCCTGATTATATCCTGATAGCTTCCTTCTCCCCGAATTTGATCATTGGTTTTTTTATCACCTTCCAGACTTATTTGCACATTCCGGGGATGAAGTTCTTTTAGCAGTTTGAGGCTTGCTTCATCCGGTAAATAACCATTTGAAAGAATTCCGAAGGAAAAGAGTCTGGTACACTTTGTTTTTGTCAGGAGCTGAAAAAAATCTTTATACAAAAACGGCTCTCCTCCCGTGAAGTTGATGTGTGCTTTAAATTGCGGATTCGTTTTTTTTGCTGCTGTGACAAATTCAACAAATTGATCCAGGCATTTGTACAATTCAGAAATATCCGCTGATCCGCTATAACTATCCTGATAGCAGTGAAGGCATCTGTAATTACATTTTTCAGAGATATGCCATTGAAATGTGATCCGGTTCGGGAAAAATCTGTTCATACACATATTAACCTCCACAACCTCCACATCCACCACAACCTCCACAACCACTTCCACAGCCGCCTCCACCGCAGCCACTGCTACTACCACATCCCGAACACCCTGTTGTGCTGAAGACCGCATCTTTATTTTTATCCAGATAATACGGTTCAAACAGATAGGGGGCAATGCTTGAGGACATAAGGGGGATTACTCCAAATGCCGCTATTCCGTATAAAAGATTATCATCATTAAGCAGTGATTCTCCATGTTCGGATTCTCTTAACCAGGAAAATCTGGTTTCGGTTGTTTTTAAAAATTTCCTTCCAAGAGATGTGACGGGCATTAAATAGGGCTTTATTACAACCATAAGAACAATAACAGAGGCAATCAAAAGCACAACAAGTAAAATAACAGGCTTATCCCGCACAATCCCAAAATACAGTTTTATTCCTCCAAAAGATATTAACAGGGCTATACCTGAGAAGAAAATGCACCACAACCGGTTTATTTTGCTTTCTTGCGGAAGGAGACTGAGTTTTCGCAGATTATAGATTTCCTGATTAAGAAGAGATTTGAATTTTTTTAAAGCATCTTCATTTAATAGATCTCTTAATACAAGAGGTGTGCCCTTACACATTTGATAGATTGCCAGCTCGAGAAGGTGAAAATCTTTAGTGTCAGCATTATGGCTTTCCAGCTCAATGGTTTTGCTCATTCGCGTAACAGTCAGCGCATTTTTTCGCCATAGATTAAATGCTCCTGTAAGAATTGAGCCTTTGACATCCTCTCTTAGATATGCAATTTCTAAAGGGGATAATTTGGTTGGTTCAGGTACGGGAAGATGTCTGGTGATGTCATTAAGAGCAAACCATTTCATTATGATGATCACCAGGGAACTATAAACGATAAAAACCAATAAAAAAACCGGTCCCGGAATGCTGATAAAAAATTCTTGCATGGCCTGAAAATTAAAAATTCAAAAACGGCAATATTTCCAATAAAGAAAAACTATTTTTTAAAAATTAACGTGACTTCACCCCATATTGCCGCCGATCCTTCCATAAACGAAATTGCCTTTCCAGGGTATGTTTTTGCCAGCTACCATCCTGGTGCCACGTCGTTTCGTGTCTTTGAAACCATTTTTTAATGCGAAGTTCAGCGCCTGCGTATTGTCTTTAGGTAGCACGAGATTATTCATCTTTACATTTCGTTGGTTTAACAGAGCCAGTCCTGATTCAGATGTAATTGCATATACCGGACATTCTTTGAGGCCTGGGATGAAATAACCTTCAATACGCTTATCATTTTTGTATAAAAACATATTTTCCATAAACAGGTCGAGCAACACCTTTCGTCGCTCTCCCATAATCATTTCATCGAGGTCATAGATCTCCTGACGGTATTCAGGATCATATGGAATTATTTTACTGCCGGAATGATTCCAGGGCAAATACAGTTCCTCTTTTTCCAGAAATACATATTCACCTATCTCCTGAAAACCAAGTTTTTTGTATACCGGTTTGCCGAGATCTGTTGCGACCAGTAAACAGGTTTTTATATTCTTTGAATAAACAATTTTTAACAGCTCTTCAGTAACGCGATAGCCGATCCCCAGGTTCCTGTATTCAGGGGCGACAATAATATGTCCAAGCCAGGCTGTATTTTCAAAAACTATGGACGCCCCCACTCCGACAATCCGGTTGTCTGAAATTATTTTGATCGGATAACAGAAAGGATTTTGCACATAAAAGCTGAAATCCGGAACAATATCCGGCCAATCTTCCGGTGTAAGCGGATGTAATACTTCCAGGTCTCGTTTCATTATGGCTCCGGTAATCATTTGTCAGCAATTAAACGCAACCCCAAACCGATAAAGATGATGCCGCTAAGTTTTTGCAAATAGAGTCCGATCCTGTCGTTCGCCCGTAGTTTTTGGGTGACCATGGACGAAGCATAGGCCACCAGCAGACACCATAGCATCCCTGTGGTCATAAAGGTGGCTCCGAGCAGGAGAAACGGTACGGGGCCGTTTGCGTTATCCGGATTTATGAACTGAGGCATAAAGGCAAGAAAAAACAAGACTACTTTGGGGTTGAGGACATTGGTCAGGATACCCTCCTTGTAAACCCTGAACATCGATTTTGCTTTCAGGTTTATATCCGGATTTAAAACATTGTTTTTTTGTATCAGCATTTTTACCCCGAGATATACCAGGTATATGACTCCAAGGTATTTCACTACCATAAATGCTTCCGCAGATCTGGCAAGTATTACTGACAGACCAAAGGAGGCAAAAACGGTATGGATCAGTCCGCCGCTGGTGATCCCCAGGACTGAATAGACCCCTGCTTTGCGTCCCTGCGATATGCTGCGGGTAAGAATATAGATCGTATCCGATCCAGGTGTAATATTTAAAATAATTCCGGCAATGAGAAAGCCGAAGTAGTCATGAATACCAAACATAGTATGAACTTGAAAAAAGTTGAGTAAGCAACAAGAATAAATATACGATAAAATTTGATCTCTGGTTGTTGTTTTAGATAACCGCATCGTATTATCAACAATCATTTGCAATAAAATTAATATTACGTACTTTTGCAACCTGATAGTAAAAATATGAATAATAAGGGCAATACATACCGTGAACATCGTTCGTTCATCTTCAGAAGGTGGTCCAATGCCCGTTACGCGATTTTTAACTCACTGAGGTGCGTTGTTCATATTGCTTCCATGTCGTTTTCTTTAAGTAATATCCAGACCGTTAAAAAAGAAATTTTGGGCTGTTTGCAGATAGTATTCCAATCGTTATTAGGGCTGACTGCTGGTGATGCATTTGCTGAGGAGGTTGATCTTAAGAATATGCACAATACACCTGAAATGGACTATACACTTCTTTTCGTAACTGTATCATCCAGAAGTAAAATTGGTAGAGGTCAGGGTTTAGATCAGAACAATTATTACCGAAAAATATACAAGAGGGTCCAGTGGTGGACCCTCTTTCTGTTTATATACTTTATTAAAAATGAATATTTAGTAACCAATAATAATTATGCGTAGGATTTGGATTTTTAGTTTGTTGATGGCAGGACTTTCTTCTGTATATGCACAGGAGGCTGACACCATTGTAATGAAAGAGGTAGTAATTAACAGCAACAGGATTGAAGTGCCTTTTGCCGAATCATCGAGAAATGTACATATTCTTACCAGGGTTGAAATGAAGGATATGCCGGCACGAAGTTTGCCAGAATACCTGTCCTATCTCCCTTCAGTCGATATCCGGCAGCGGGGACCTGTAGGTGTTCAGAGCGACATCGGAATCCGGGGAGGAACTTTTGAACAAACCCTGATCCTGCTAAACGGCATAAAGCTAACCGATCCGCAAACGGGTCATCATATCATGAATGTGCCTGTTCCGGTCTCACATATCTACCAGCTGGAAGTGCTGAAGGGCCCTGGAGCACGGATATACGGACAGAATGCGTTTGCCGGTGCTGTGAACATCATTACGCGTATTCCGGAAGGAAAGCATCTCGGTATCAATGGGGATGGAGGTAGTTTCGGTAGTTATGGTGCAGAGGTAAATCTGACCGTTCCCATAGGGCAATACAGGCAGTTCGCTTCCTTTTCCAGGGATGCTTCTGACGGATACAGAACGAACACCGATTACAGGATCAACAATCTCTTTTATCAATCCGGATTTTCAACTCCGGGCGGAGAGCTAGAGTTGATTGCTGCTTACAGCGACCGTATGTTTGGCGCTGACGGATTTTATACGTTGAGGGAAGGTGCTGAGGAATATGAGGAAGTAGGCACCTCCTTGATGAGCCTTTCCTATAAAGCAGAAAAGGGAAACTTTACGGTTAAGCCTCGTGTATACTGGCGTCGAAACCGGGATAATTATTTTTACATCCGTAGCAATCCGGAGGTCTATGAAAACCTTCATATCACCAATGCGGTAGGTGTGGAGTTAAACAGCACGTTGGAAAGTACGATCGGAACAACCGGTTTCGGGGTTGAATTCAGGAAAGAGATGATCGAAGGAGAGTGGGTGCGGGGAGGTACACCTTCCAAAAGCAATCTGGATGGGAATAGCCGTGAAAATTATGGGATTTTTCTGGATCATCGCTTGTCAGTACATGATCGGATAGACATAACGCCGGGTATTTACCTGAACAATAATTCGGATTTCGGCTGGGATGCTTTTAGTGGTGTGGATGTCGGACTGAAAATAAATAACAATTTCAGATTATA
>JBNKDZ010000099.1:0-3647 GCA_050288525.1 Cyclobacteriaceae bacterium | reverse complement strand
TCGTTTCTTTTTCAGGGTCTGTTGTGCCAAGAATGTACAGGGGTACATTTGTATCTGTTTTATAGTGGCCTTCGTAAGCTGCCAGTTTCGCAGGCTGATATTCTGCTACTACTTTAGCATGGATGTGACCAAGGAAAGGCTGTGATGCAGATGAGATAAACCCGACAAAAAGGGCGATGATAAATGATCGTTTTGCGATCTCGATGTGTTGTTTCTTCAGGAGATAGTAGGCCGAAACACTTAAAACGAGAAAACTTCCCTGAATAAATGCGCCACTGATCGTATGTGTAAAACGGATCATGGAGGAAGGGTTAAAGACCATTTGCCAGAAATCTGTGATCTCTGCCCGTGCATTCAATCCTTCGCCTACGATATGGTATGCCACAGGTGTATGCATCCACGAATTTGCTACCACAATCCAGAAACCCGATAATATCGAACCCAAGGCAACCATAATGGTGGAGAACAAATGAACTTTCGGCGAAACCTTGTTCCAGCCAAAGAGCAGGATAGCCAGAAATCCTGATTCAAGAAAAAAAGCAAAGATTCCTTCAGCGGCCAGAGGTGAACCGAAAATGTCACCTACATACCTCGAATAGGTAGCCCAGTTGGTGCCAAATTCAAATTCCATGACAATACCTGAAGCAACACCTATCGAAAAATTGGCAGCAAAGATCTTCGTCCAGAACCGCGTCATCTTTTCGTAAACAGGATTGCCTGTACGAAGGTACATCGACTCCATGATCACCAGCAATACTCCCATCCCTATACTGAAAGGAGGAAATATATAATGAAACATAATTGTTAGTGCAAATTGTAAACGCGATAGTGTTTCGACATCCGGCATCTTTCAGTATTTATTATTTTTTAATTCGGTAAATATAGATCAATATGATGATATAGAATAAGCCAGCAGCTATTTTCAATAACCTCATATCAATAAAATCGTTTTCTTCCGTCCAGAAAAAGCGTATGGATCTTTGTATCAAAACAAATGTCAGAAGAAAAAAAATCGTATAGAGAAATAATTTTTTACTTTGCATTCATCCGCATAACAATCCTGAACCGGATATGTTGCCGGATCGCGCAGGAATATTAAAAAAATATTGGTGATGTAAAAGAATAGGTGTTTGGAATGATGAACGAAAAAGTGGTATGCGTTCTGATCAATTTGAGCTCAGGAAAAGGTTTATAATGTTGTTGTACCCTTCCATCTTCGATAGAACTTTATTCTCAATAGCATAAATGTAATAAGCGATATTAAGAAGGGTTTCTTCATTTAACCGTTTAACCATCGCCGGATAGGAGGACAGTGGCCATTTCATTTCTGAAATTAACTTGTGAGATGTTTTAATATCGTATTCCCTCGTATCCGTGGAATGAATAATTTCCATCAAATTGTCGATAAACATATTTTTTTCATGTTCATCAAATTTGACAATGTCCATTGTGAAAATCCTCTTATAATTATCCATCTTTTTAAAAGTTAAATTCTTCTTAAAAATGCTGGTTACGATAGATAGCAGAAGACTTTTGAGGAACTTAAGGTTTATCATTCAGTAAAAATCAAGCTACTCAACTCTTCATCCTAAATCACTAATGCCGGATTTTTAAACCCTTATGCATACAAGTAAATTATGTACTATTATTTACTTATATATTACTAAATATACGAAAAAGTAATCAATTAGTATACATAATATTCTATTTTTTTTTGAAATAATGATATTAATCATGTGAAATAAGGAGACAATGGTGGTATATGGCCTGATATCACGGATGCATGACAATAGGTAAAAATGAATTAAAACGAACGGAATTGTACAATAATTACATCATTCTTTTAACAGAATGCTTTTTGATTGTCCGACAGTATTCCTGTAATAGATTGTTAATGTAGGATGCAACGATTTGTCCGGATGATCTCCTGAGGCAATAAATGTTATATTGTACGGTTTTTCATTCTTATAGCGGATCAACATTCCATACCGTTCTGAAGGTTTTTTTGTAACAATATCCTGTACCAGATCCTTTACATTGATATGCAACAGATTTGCTGTTGCCCCTCCCTCTCTTTTTATAATAACCTGATTTTGCCGGGATGTTTCAGGCTGGGTATTCCATGTAACGGTGTTCTCATTCCAGTCAGAGGTAACCCGTTGAATGAGAATACTGTCTTCTCCCTGATGACCTTTGTTTTCCATGGGTTTCAGATAAACGGAGGTCGGATTATAGTATAAATCAAGAAAAGCACTGTCGATAATCGCATTTAACGGTATTTTTACGGTATTGAAATCAATGAGAACCCTGTTTACATTTAATTCTCCTCCCTGAGTCCAGGAATAAATGTGTATATCTTCAGATTTTCCATAGTTATTATCCGGGACGATCAGACCAAATACGGCATCTCCCCTTTGCGATTTGTCGGGAGTTAACGTAACTTTTTTCATAGCGCATTGAGACAGAACGGCAATGGATATTAGCAGAAGAATTTTGTCTACATGGATTTGCATAGTCTTTTGGGTATTGGTGATTAAATCGAGTAATATTTTTGATTATTTGTATAATTTACACCAAATATTTATGTAACAAAACAAAATTAAAGAATACATATATTGAAATTTATGAATTATCTCAAAGCACACACCTTTAAATGTGTCAATGTTATAACCAATGTTTATGTTACTTTGAGAGATACTATTTTAAATCAATATCAATGAATGTCACCAACAGAAACGCAGATCAATAGGTGTCTTTATAGGAGATCAGCTGAATGTTGTTTGCTTTAATTTCCTTTTTGGCATTTTCACTGCATAATATGTTTTTAATCGTTTGACGATGTTCAGCCATATGAACGTTTGCATCAGCACCGGCACCGATTATGCCCTGTGTTTCTTCGTTGTCGAAGGCAGGGTGACAAACAAAGACATACATTCCGGGATCCAGACCTTTTAACATATTCATAAAATAGGTTTCTTTATTCTCATATGGTTCACCCCACATCGAAAGATATTGTGTGTTGCCGGCAGGTCCCATGGGCAGGTTGAATTCGGCGGATAATTTTTCAACAATATCTGTCAGGGCGCCGTTTGCCAGAGGTGTGCCCATATGGTAGGACAAATGTGAAGTGTGTGGAATTTTTTCAAGACAAAGTTCGATTTGTTTTCGCAGTTCTGCCTCAACATCGTCCAGAGGAGCATTCAGAAGCAGGAATTCTTCTGTGCTGGGAGGGAAATCTCCGGAGGCATTTGCGACATCAGCACTTCCGGTTACGGGTCCCCACTTCAGATTTTCCCATTCTGCAGTAAGGGTAAGGTGTACTCCTACATCTAGTCCCGGGTTATCCCGTAGCAATTGCGCTGCTTCTTCGAAATATGGCCCGGGAACAATAACTTCGGTGGAGGTAAGTATTCCGGTTTTATAGGCTTCAATGCAGGCGTCATTGGCGGCTTTTGAAAAGCCCATGTCATCTCCGCGGATAACAAGAAACACATCCGGTTCGTTTGAGTCGCTGTTACAGGCAAGAAAGATAAATAGCAGGGGCAGAAAGAATACAGTTTTGGCAGATATTTTCATCGTTTTTTTATACAATATCGCACATAATTACGAAATAACAGTTACCAGGACGCCATTTTTGGTTTTGAAGT
>JBNKDZ010000098.1:0-5071 GCA_050288525.1 Cyclobacteriaceae bacterium | reverse complement strand
GGATTTTCGGCCTGAAAGAACCAGGGGGCGGTCTGTGAATGCCATCCTAAAGTATGTCCCCATACCTTGACACCATTTTGCTCACACCAGTCAACCAAAGCATCCGCAGTTTCAAAGTTATATGAATTTTCTTTGGGATGGAGTGGCTGGGGTTTCATGCAGTTTTCCGGTGTAACGATATCGTATTGTTCTTTTACATTTCCCAACTCTGCTTCGGTGAGTCCCTTCATATCACTTGCAGTTCCAATGATGAATTTTCCGGCATATGCCTCTTTGAGCGTTTTTATGGATGTTTTTTCGGCGCTGTCCTGACCTTGTGCTGAGACAGCCAACGTCACCATCAGGATCATGCCTGTAAATAAATTTCTGATAATCATAATTTCCTTTCTTTAGATTTATGTATTTATTTTTTGCTTAAATATAAGAATTGGAGGAACAAGGAGCAAGGGAAGGGGAAAAGTGGAAAGTGACAAGTGGAAAGTGACAAGTGGAAAGTGGAAAGTGGAAAGTGGAAGGTGGATTAAATTTTTATTTTCGAATTAGATTTCTTCAAGAAAATAATAATCATTCCTGATTTGTAGTTAAGCAGGCTAAACGATAACAGTAATTGCAATCAAACACTGTGCGCTATTCGTTATGCCCTTATACCCAATCTCCAAACTGTAATTACGCCGAACAATCGCATTGATCAATAATAACCAGCCACCATCTTCCGTCAGCCTCCAAGAAATACATGGTTTTAACGATCCAGGCGTCTTTAAGAATGTTAACACGTACCTTTTTTGAATTTTTATATTTTTCAGGATAGGGCCACTCAATCCATTCCGCAGAGCCACCATCCATATATGTTGGCAGATTTTCGATATACTGAAAATAAATGCCGTCCGGTGATCGTGATTCTGTGCAAAAACCTTCCTCCGGACTTTGCTCCGGGTAAATGTTGAAGTTCCCCTCCAGATTCAGCGGATCGCCATAGTAGTCACTTATGCCATAGGGAACACACATGACACCGGGATTATAGAAATGGGTAAAACCTATTTCCGGGTGAATAAAAGCATTTGTTTCAACAGATCGCAGGGCAATCATTTTATCAAGGTTATGATCAACAGTAAAATACGTCCGTACAAATGCATCAATGAAATCTTTGAAACTGATATGTTTTGCCTCGGTGAAGTTGCCTTTTACACACCTGTTTTCGTTAACATTCAACATATACCACTTTCCTTCTATCAACCTGAATGTTATTCTTATGCCTCGCATCAGGCGGGCATTAAGATCCCCGGGAATTTCCAGTATGGCTGTGGTTTCGGTTATTTCAACCCGGTTTTTAAGTTCTTTTCCCTTCATTCCGGACAGTTTCCATATTTCATAGTCAAAATAAATAGGAGTCCACACTTCAGCCATGTCACTTTTTGAGGTGTAATGGTTATTCTTTTCCTGTATGTCATCGATAAATCCCGATGGGCCATCGGAATTACAGTCAAGATAGGTATAGTCAAGGCCATGCAGAGGGGAAATGTATTGTGCCAGGTCCACCTCTTCACCTTCGGCCCGCATCAGATCCGACACAAAACGATTAAAGAACGATTCGAAATCTTCGTTTGATGTTTGCTTTAAGGATGTTTGGGAGCCGAATACCCAGCCTTCTTTTCCCTTATACTCAATCTTATACCAATAATCCGTATTACCCCTGATGGTCTGTTCTTCACCCTTCTGAAGTACGAGACAAACTGTGCCGTTGTTTAGTTTCATGATAACCTCACCGGTTTTGGGTTCGCTCCTAACCCAGATGTTATCTCCAATAATTCGTAACGTATCGATATACTGTTTCGAAGGTGCAGCGAATGCTTTGGAATAAACGGTATTTGTCGCGCTTATAAAAAATAGCAGTGCAACACCAAAAAAGATCAATTTGAATACTTTGCTCATCAGATAACTTTATTCTATTCTGTTTTTACATTTTAAACATAAACCAAAGCCAACTTTATCAATGGTCTTTATTGTCTCTGCTGCATCCATCATCACACACCCTTCTGTTGTACAGTGTTTTAATCCAAAATTATGCCCCAGCTCATGGATGCATATTTTTTTGAACCTGTCAATAATAATATCATGGTTATCATTATATAGTCTATAAGTAGAAACCACACACGTAGGTCCGGGTCTGTATCCGAGTCCGAATACTCCCCAATCCAGATATTTGGATTCAGGCTCCTTAACTTTTCCATCCGCAGTTCTATTTGTTATGGAAATATCTTTTTCAGTTAATCCTATGATAAATTCAATGGAGTCATTGAGGTATTTTTTCAAATCTTTCAATAACGTATCCGCCCGGTATCGTGGTGATTTGATATTAATAAAAGCATTATCCGGCAGATCTCGTTTTGGCAAAACCACTATGTCATTTCCATACGTTTCCTTTACATCATTGGAAACAATATCAATTAATTTACTGTCAAAATTACCATATGGTTGTATACCAATATATTTCTTGTTATTGAAACATGAAACTATTAGAATCAATACTATAAAGAATGTCAGTTTATTCATTTTTTTGTTTTCTGTGTTCAGGAATATCCTCCTCTTGCTAAATACTCACACTCAAACTCAATTGTGTCTGTTCATTTCCTCCAGAATGGATTTAAAGCAGTCCAGAAATTGATCTCTTGATCCAATCCTGTTAATAACCCGAAATGACCCGTCTTTGAAAATTATGGTAATGGTATCCGGTTTGGAATGTGTGCCAAATCCTGAATTACCAATAAATACAACATCCTTTATAACCATCGATTTCAAGATTGTTTTAAGTACATCCGTGTAACTCTCACTAAATTCAATTTTCCGTATATCCGAGTATTCAAAAATTTCCCTGCTATTGAATAGTTTAAATATGCTTTTACCATTCAATTCAAAACGATCATTATCCACCTGAATGCTTCTTTCCCGAATCATCAGACTCATTAAAATAATGTATAACCCTAAAAAAAGGACATAAATATGAATCCAGATCGCTGAAATTATAATTACCACACCTGTCAGGATCAGTAAAAACCGAAGGGTACTTTTGATCTCGTTTTGTTCTTTTAATTCTGTTATCATGGTTTACAAGTGTTTGTAATTATGTTTGGAACCCCGATAGTCTCCCCCGATGCCATGGTTCGTGTCTCATGAACCATCCTTCAACTGCACCCGACATTCTCTTGCTTAATACTCAAACTCCAGACTGTATTCATTCTCATCCATTATTTTTTCAGTTTGATGGTTTCATTACTGCTCCAATTTTCTTCATAAATTGACTCAACATCACAAAACATTTCCAAATAGTCGTTCTCAAGTTTATTAATCGTTAAATATCGTGTCCAGATTTTTTCCATATCCTCCTCCTCATCCCCATTATTTTCCGGGTTTAAAATAATATACTTTCCGGTTTTACTGATTTCCCATTTTCCACTCAACGAATCGTGTTTATAGGTCTTCTCACCTTGTTTAACAATAATTGCTGATTTTTCCAGCCGAAAGGTTTTATCATTCTTAAAATCAATTTCGTATTTCTGCTCCAATAAAGTATCTACATCATCATAGTACTTCCCAAAGGGATCCCGAAGGCTTAAAGGATTGTTAACAGCTATCCATTTCCCGAATAATTTCTGCTCTAATATCGTTAAATCAGAAGTATCAGGAAGTTCTTTTTTTCTGAGCACAATTTCTTTAAGAGAAGGAGGGCCATCCGTAGAATAATTAAATTCATAGGTATTGCCAATTAAGGTATCTCCTGCTTTATCAATAATGTGATAAGCCATACTTTCAAACCAGTATTCATCCATAATTCCTAAAAAGCAATGGTTTTTATACCAATGAATTTTCCATGTACCCCAATCGGTATAGCCAAAACCTCCTGAGAATTTACTGATCATCACGATCGAACTGTCTGCAAAATAAAAATTATACCCATAGTTATGTGAAGTAGTATCTGTTTCAACCACCCAATTTGTGTTAATAAAAGAAATGCTGTCAAGCCCGGCCTTGTCTGTGATTTTTGAATCAACAATCCGTTCAAAAAAAGTTTGTCTGGTTGTTGTCGTACGGGTTTTTTCAGATAACACAATACGGTTATCTGAAATCCTTCCTTTTAACTTTAGACCAGTCCCCTTAATTTCCAGATGGTTGTTTTTTATTGAGTAGTTACAATTCTCTTGTTTGACGCTAAATATTTTTACAACGACGTTTTTATCATTTATGAAATCAAGTAGCACATACGCGCCATGGTAAGATGTGTCAATTTTGGGAGAATTTAATTTGATGGTCACAAATTCATCATCTCGTATCTCACTCGTTTCATTGACCGTCCATAATTCCATACTATGAGTTGAAATCCAGATCCCTTTGAGGTCCTGACCATTTGGTTTACAAAAAGTCAGTATCAGAAAAAATAGTATTGATAACTTATTCATTTAAAAAAAACGTTCAGAATAAAGATAACGAAATAGAATGGAAGGAACAAGGAGCAAGGATTTGCATCTGAGCAGCTCTGAATGAACACACTTTTCACTTTCAACTTTTTACTTTTTGAGTATAGAGCAACAGGAGTATCTAAAACAAACTGTTTTGTCCCTCCGATGCCATGGTTTGTCTCACCATAGCCGTCAACCTAAGAGAAAAGCAAAATAAAAACAACATAAAGCCGTCTCCGATAGGTGAAAACCTGACCTGGGCTAAACGGCATTAAATCCAGGTTTAACCCACAATATATCTCATGATTTTTAAAAGATCCCGGATCTCATATTAGACCCCTCTGGGGTTGGGTTATTGGTTCTATTGTCTTCTATAAATATGTGACTTCTCTGAAGTCATAATGAAACAAATAGAAAATATAGTGTTTTTTTATTTAGGCAATTTACATCCAATATAAATTAATCCCGGAGGGATTTCTTATTTATAGACAACAACCAATGTATATAAAACGACCCCGGACGGGGTCACATATCTTTCGTTGTATAATGGATCAATCCGGAAATTTAAAAAATATTCATTATTATCTGAAAAGCCTTCAAAAATGCCTCATACTCCTCCT
>JBNKDZ010000097.1:0-4005 GCA_050288525.1 Cyclobacteriaceae bacterium | reverse complement strand
ACTGCCGCCAGAAATACCGAATCAATAAGATCAGGTCGGTTAAATGACATATTGTAATTGTACACCAGATCATATGAATTCGCCTCACCGGGTTCACTGAAATGCAGTTTATCAATATTCATAATTGGATACTGTATGTTGTTTGCCAGAACTACCAGGTTGTTTATCGCCGGTTTGTAGGTGTTGTTTGCCAATAAATGCTCAAGTGTATCTTTCTTTATTGTATAGTCTTTCAGGGTTATCATGGCAAAAACATTCGTCGTAGCAACATCCTTTGTTTTTGCTGATTTTAACGCATTATCAAGCATAAGATATACTGAATCGATGTTTTGCAGCTTCATATACGATAATGCCAGGTTATTAGAGATATACCCATTGCCAGGAAATGCTTTCAATCCATCCTGAAGTGCAAATATGGACTCGAAATGCTGTTCGTTACCGGCAAGTTCCTGTGCCAGTTGTACAAAAGCATACTCAGTGGGATTTTTACGCACTGCATCTTTCAGATATTCAATAGCCTTTAACCGGTTGCCTTCTTCTTTTTCCAGCATTGCCAGTGCGTAGTTAGCACGGTGACTGGATGCGGCATAGGCAAGCGCAATTTTATAATGTTCCCTGGCAGAATCATGTTCTTTGTGATAAAGGTAGAGATCCCCGATTCCGTTATAAAAACCTCCTTTCACATGATAAAACGGAAGCATCTGCGCCCGTATTACCAGCGCTATGACAACAACAAGTCCGGCAAATCGTGATGAGAAATATGGCATCTTGTGCGGCTTGTACATAAATCTGGATACATTGAGCCCATTCTCAAGCGGTTTCATGAAATTGACCAGGATATAAGCCATAAACATAAAGCTGTATCCGATCTGAACAAATACAATTCCGTCTTCCATAACCTCGATCAGAGCATCGTTTGCAGTCAGAAACAGGTATGAGATGGTCAGAAACGAAGTGATCCCCAGACAAAGATACAACAGGCTCCCTGTAGGGAAGAACGGAAACATACCGATATACGTTTCTTCACGTTTTTTATACCCCCAGATTCCCAGAATTGCCACAATTATCAGAAGCCAGAATGAACCGATAAGGTAGATATTCAGATCCAGGATCCTGCTGTACCTGAGCAGTACCAGCACAAGGTTAATCATATAGATGAATCCGAAGATCACGAAATGCCACAAGTTGTTTTTGCTCTCCTGATTACCGGATGATGTAATGACATGCAAAAAACTGCTTATAAGCTCATGCCCTGTACTTATGATAAACAGGAAGGTAAGGATCAACGGCACATAAATACCATAGCTTGCCAGGGTCATAAACGGATCGGATACTTCACTGAAAAAGTATATCAGGCATCCGAATACAGCTGTTGCCATAAGATGTGTACCCAGACGAACAAGGAAAACTGCCTTCTTCGATACATGAAAATAGTAGCTCGACGGGATATACAGTAAAATGGCTACAACAAGACCGGTCTTGTCATATCTTCCGAAAAGAACCAGATAATCGACTTTCAACCCGATAAACAACAGGATCAGCAAGGTCATGGAAACATAAAACCAGAATCTCGAAAGATCATTGACAAGGCTTAACAATATGCTGATACATATACCCAGCCAGATCACCAGTATGTAGGAAGGAAATGCAGGAATGCTCAGCTCCGTAGCCTTGAATCCCTGCGATACTACAAGGTTTTCCACCCATAGCGGAAATTCATATAATCCTGTCCGATAATTATCAAACAGCGAACGGACAGGCTCAACGGTAGTTTCCATTCCCCAGTGGATCACCAGGGATGAGCCAATAAATAAGGTGATGACATACAGACAAACAGAAAGGCCAAAGATTGTCAGTAATACCAGGTAAAGCTGGCGGTAAGGAGATGGCCAGTCTCTCCAAAAGAAATATTTTTTCATTTACAAACGATTATTCCAGAAATTTGGGCACCCTGAAATAATCATCATCTTTTTTCGGAGCATTTTTCAGGGCTCTTTCATGATCAAGATGCCCTTTGACGACATCTTCTCTGAATACATTGGTTTCCTGTGACATGTTTGTCAGGGGTTCAATGCCTTCCGTATCCACCTCATTCAATTGCTCTACCCACGTAATGATCTCTGAAAGGTCCTTCAACATTTCTTCTTCGTTCTTTTCGTCAATTTCCAGTCTGCTGAGATGTGCTATTTTATGAAGGGTTTCCTTATCGATTTTCATGCTTGTTGTTCTTTTCCAATTCTTTATCAATGACCCTGAATGTTCTTTCTTTTAATGCTTCAAGATCGTTCATATCCATTCCTGTTGTGTCGATCGGCTCATGAAAAACAATGCCGTTCCGGTGCCAACGTAACAGGTATGTATCGTCAGGCAAAATTATCCAATTAAATGGAATTGTAACAGGAACGACAGGAATTTGTTTCTCAATAGCCACTTTAAATGCTCCGTCTTTAAACTTTCCCATTTTCGGAGGGGCTTTCGCCACGATGCCTCCTTCCGGAAAAATCGTCAGACTCAACCCATTGTCGACTTCCTGTTTGCAACGTTCAAGTGCTTCATACCTGCTTTTTGCTTTGTCCCGGTCAAGAGTGATGTGTATCTTTTTGTACACATATCCGAACAGTGGCACCCTGGCAATCGAACTTTTCCCGACAAAAAGGCTGGCAACCGGATTGATCCCCATAACCGGGATGTCGAAAAATGAAAAATGGTTTGCACAGAATACATACTGCTTCTTAGGATCTGGTTTTTGTTTGTAAACAACTTTGAATGGCATAAATATCAATATGAAAAATAAATATGCCCAAATCCTGTTAAGAAAAAACACTGCCTTATGCCTTGGATTAAAAAGGATAAAAGCAATAAAAAAGGGAAATAAGGCCAGGAATAACAGAAAAAACACCAGGGCTCCGTAGATTAAATATACGCGTCTGAAAATCTTCATAGACTGTAAATACAACTTTTACACTTTTCTCAGGGTCTATCAATTAGTATTCTGAATAGCTATTAACATTCAATGTCATATACCCAAAAATAAATGTTACCGGCATTGGATACAAAACAAAATGTTCTTTAATACCAAATTGTTTTGCCGGATCATCTTACTTTACAATAACTGATTAAAATTTTATGTAAAATGATTTAAAAAAAATTATACTGATCCTAATCCTTTTTTGTCTGATATCAGGAAGTTGCACAACTGACTGTGATGACTGTGATCAAAAAAAAGTTCAACCAATTAAAAATTTAACAGCAGATCAAAAACAAGTCATTGAAGCTGCCAATGACCTGTCGTTTGAGTTACTCAGCCGGCTTAACGAAAAAGTTACAGATAAAAATCTGTTTATCTCCCCTCTCAGCATCAGCACAACGCTTTCCATGGTCCTTAACGGGGCCGAGGGTGAAACCAAAGAAGCAATCCGGACAACCTTACAGCAAACCGGCCTGACAGACAGTGAGATCAATGTCGCTTATAAAAGCCTCATCGCAACGCTCGATACAGCCGACCCCAAGGTGGTCTTTGCGATGGCAAATTCTTCGTGGTACCGGGAGGATTTGACTGTTAAAAAAGTATTCGAAAATATCCTGGGCTCTTATTACGATGCTGAAATTAATTTTATGGATACAAGCGATCCGAATACTGTTAACCTGATTAATAGCTGGATCAAAAATAAAACCAACGGCAAAATTACCGACATGCTTGACGAAGTGCCTTCAGATGCCGTAATGTACCTGATAAACGCTATTTACTATATTGCCTCCTGGCAATACAGGTTTAACAAGTCTAAAACAGAGGAACGTCCATTTTATCTGGCTGACACAACAGTAAATAAGGAGACCATGTATTGCGATGGAGCAACAATAGCATACTATAAGGATAATGACCTTCAAATGTTCGATATACCTTATGGGAACAGATTATATTATTTGACGATACTTATGCCATATGAAGCTGCCGACATAAACACACGTTTGCTTCGGATCTCACTTCCTCAGATTTGAACTCAT
>JBNKDZ010000096.1:0-11312 GCA_050288525.1 Cyclobacteriaceae bacterium | reverse complement strand
AGCAGCCCTG
Source organism: Cyclobacteriaceae bacterium (assembly GCA_050288525.1). Classification (GTDB taxonomy): domain Bacteria; phylum Bacteroidota; class Bacteroidia; order Cytophagales; family Cyclobacteriaceae; genus JBNKDZ01. Next base: position 11,302 of record JBNKDZ010000096.1, on the reverse strand, counting down.
GCTTTAAAGGCTGCCGGAGCTCTGTTTAATATACTTGTATCTGTCATCTGATAATCCCTGTTTAATGCCGCAATCTGAGAGCGTATTTGGGCATCTGAAACATTCTCCACAATATTATTTGCATTATAAACAACATGTACCACAACCGGAATTGTTATTGAACTTCGATGTAAAGAAGGGTTTACCGGGTTATCCCTGATCCATTCCTTTATCGCGTTCTCGATCTGAATAAAGTAATCCCTCAATCCGGGCTCTCTCTCCAATGACTTTTGTAAAAAATCATCTGCCACACATTCCCTTTGAGCATTCGCTGAAAAGTATGTCAGTGTGATCAATAAAATGAATAATAATCTTTTCATACTTAATTGTTTAAAGCCCCCTTAATTATCACCTACAGTATCGAGATACAATGTTCCGTAATTGTAATCTGTTCTATCTTTCTTTACCGGTGGTTTACCCTTGATAAACCAGGTCACTTCATACTGATAATCGTCCACATTCTTGGGTAATATCAGTTCAACGCTCTTGGACAAAATATTATCGCTGGCTTTAATATTGACCAGACGGCTGTTTTCAACTCCTTCATTCTCAAAGAACAGCTTCACCTCAACCGCACGGATATTATTTTCTTTTACTGTTTCAGGATCAAGTTCAACGTATACGTCCTTTTTAACCAGAGGCGGATCAAGAACGATGCTGGCAAACTGTTCTTCTTTCCAATCTGTTTCAACAGAGAAGCCTCCTGAAAATACCCACTTGGTTTTATACTCATAATCTAACCATTCATCCCTGTCGTCGTCACCTTTCCAGCCATATTGCATACCAAATTGATTGGCTTCTTTGTTGAATATGTTTTTATCGATAATGACATTTTTCAGTGTAACATCCTTATTCTGATGTTCTTTGCGCATCATTACTTCAACACTGCTAATGTATGTACCGAAGTCACTATCATTGACACCTGAAAGTCGTACCTGCACTTTCCGTTGCTTGTACAATGGATCATCGAGGTTGACACTCACAAAGCAAGTCGGACATAGTTGTTTCATGTTACCAACATTTTCCGAAAACGGGAACGTGCGTTGATCTTCCGTATATTTATTCAGATCAATAAAATACTTACCTGTACGCTTGATCTGTTTCATCTGGAAAGATGCTGCGACAGCAAATTCAGGAATAGGCACTCTTCTTGACTGTTGCTCATCACCACCTTCTGCATCTCCCCTGACTGCATCATACTGAATGCCTCTTGCCCTGTATATTGAGTCCATAGATCGTCTGGCTCTGTTTCGGGCTTCCCGTTCTTCACGACGTCTTTTTTCTTCCTGATCTTCAAGACGTTTATTTTCGTCACGTGCTTCTTTGCGTGCTTTGGTAAGCATATCAGTAGCACGGTCAAGCATACTTTTATTGCTATTAGGCATTAAACTGGCAAAATCCTTCAGGCTCTGCCCTCCCACCTTATCAAACATCAGGTTAACCAACTGATTATAAGCCGTTTCCTTCATTTTGTTCAAATCAGCATCTTCGCCAATCTGAGTTACTTTTATTGCTCCTGAATTTGAAAGATCATCGAAAGCTGTTTTGATTTCAGCGGCAAACACAGGGCTCACTGCAGCTGCTTCAAAAGCCGTATGCTTATAGATCTGATCGAAATTGGCTTCTATTGTTACTCTTTTAGGAGACTGATACCCCTTGGCGTCCATTTCCATTTGAAAACTCAGGTCAGGGGTTGGGGTTTGGAATGTAGCCCACAGGATGTCCGATCCTTCTTTTGTTAACAGAACAGAAACGGCAGCTTTCTGTCCCTCTAAAATAGGAGCTGACCCTAATCCTACTACTTTCTTCGTGAGATTGCCGTCTTCTCCAATAATGGAAGAAATAAGCGCGATCTTCCCACTTTGATACATAACGGGGCCCATAAGCTTTGCACTTCCGTTTATACGTTGAAGTTCTCTTTCTGCTTCTCTCCGTACATCTTCCGGAACTGAAAGACTTACAACGACATGAACTACACCTCCTGCTTCATTACTTTCGGTAATACTACTTGATCCTGCATCTTCAGCATCTGTATTACGGACATATCTCAGAAAAGAGAATTGTGGCCTGCCATCAGGGTGTTTAGCCACCTCTATTTTATCAGGCAGATAATAGTATTCGTTCTGATTACTGACATCCGGAAACGCGGATAACTGGCCTATTCTGACTCCTTTATCAAAAATGATCTGCTGAGCCATAACTGAACTGTTAATCCATACCGATGTCAATAGAAAAATGAGTAGTGTTCTGATTACGTTCATATTGAGTTAGGTTTAGACAATAAATTATTAGGGTGTATTTGATTTAGAAGTGTGAGTTTTGACTATACGTAATCAAAACTCACACAATTTTCATGAATTATTCTGCTGGTACTTCATCAACAAACAGTATTGACTCAGACGAAGATAACCGTTCAGACTTAACGGTCCGTTGACCAGTCAGTCGCCACATGATCTCATAGTCATAGTCAAACTTATTTGCAGGAGCCACAAATTCTATTTTTTGTGACAAGTTGCCTTTTGAAGGCAGTAGCGTTGTTTGTTCAACTTTTTCTTCTTTTCCGATCTTATAGTAGATCTTTACAGTTACGGATCGTACTTCAGCTTCCTTCAGCATATCCGGATCAGCCTGTAATTCTACTGATCTTCGAACCAGTGGAGGGAATAAATTGATTGCATTAAAGGTACTTTCCTTATAATCCTCCTTGATTGAATGACCTCCGAAGAAGCTCCATAGTACTTCGTATTCATAATTCATCCATGCTTCCCGGTCATCATCGCCTTTCCAGCCATAGACCATATTAAAGAAGTTTCCTTTTTTATTGAAGTTATTCCGGTCAATACGGATCTCTTCATTGGTAACATCGCCACTTTGATGTTCTTTTTTCATATGGACAGACACATAGTTTATATACTTTCCGAAATCTTCCGCATTCGAACCGTCAACAAACGCAGAAATTTCACGTTGTCTGAAAAGCGGATCATCAAGATTCACCTGTCTGAAATGATCCTCATCATCCAAATACCGTGTCAGATCGCCTATATTTTCATCAAACCGAAGTGTCAGATTGTCGGATGTCCATTTGTTCAGGTCCAGTTTGAATTTTCCGGTCTGACGTACTTCTTTCATCTCATACGAAACAGCGATAGCAAAACTTGATCCGCTTGAAGAATTTCCTGAACGGTTATTGTTGGCATTACCGGAATTGTTATTTGAATTTGACGTATTTCCACGATTATTTCCGGAATTAGAAGAATTCCCAGAGCTGGAGTTATTACCCGAATTTGAATTATTACCTGTATTGGAATTATTACCTGAATTGGAGTTATTACCCGTATTAGAGTTATTACCCGTATTGGAGTTATTACCAGTATTAGAGTTATTACCTGAATTCGAGTTATTACCTGAATTGGAATTATTACCTGAATTATTTCCGGATGAATTATTTCCATTCCCGTTATTGGCTGTATTTCCAGAGCCCTCTGGTCTTTCAGCGATATTGGGATCCGGATTCGGATGATCTTCCCCTCCTCCTCCGGTTCCGGAATTTGGTGATGGATTATCTGCTCCTGAATCTGCATCTCCTGAAGGCCGGTTTTCTCCTGAGGCATTGTTGTTGTTAAGGTCCAGGTTATTTATCTCTTCCAGAATTGATGTATTATCCTCTGCTAATCCACCATTATTTCCGGAGTTATTACCTGAGTTCGGGTTATTTCCTGAATTTGAATTGTTGCCTGAGTTAGAATTATTGCCTGAGTTAGAATTATTGCCCGAATTAGAATTGTTGCCTGAGTTAGAATTATTGCCCGAGTTAGAATTGTTTCCTGAATTCGAGTTATTCCCGGAATTGTTTCCTGAATTGGAATTATTGCCTGAATTCGAATTATTGTTCGTATTGGAATTATTGTTCGTATTGGAATTATTCCGATTGGTGTTGGTGTTCCTGTTTGTATTGGAATTATTCCGGTTGGTATTTGTATTTCTGTTATTCTGACGATTATTGGCATTTACCAATTCTGTTGCTCTGTCCAGCATACTTTTCTGATTCCTGGTAGAAGCAATCAGATCGCCCATTGCAGAATTCCTTTCAGGCGGCTTAAAGATCACATCAACCAATTTGTTATAGGCTGTGGTGATCAATGCATCCATTTGCTGGTCACTCCCAACCTGAGTCACTTTAATTGCTCCATTATTCTTCAGGTCATCGAACGCCATTTTAATTTCTGCTGCCAGGAATTTTGATGCAATTCCGGCATTAAACGCTTTATGACTATAGATCTGATCGAGATCTGCCTCGATGGTGGCTCGTTTCGGCAACCGGTATCCCTCAATTTCCATTTCAAAGGAAAAACTGATATCCGGTGTACTTGATTTAAACGATTCCCACAGAATCTTGGACCCCAGTTTTGTCAGACGCATGGAAACGGCCGCTTTTTGTCCATCCAGAATTGGTGCTTTACCAAGACCGAGAACCTTCGTGGTAAATTCTCCATTTTCCTCCTTGAATGTAGAAACCAGGGTGAAGTTACCGGATTTGTATACCACCGGTCCTTCAACACTTGCCCCAGGGTGTTCTCTCTGAAGCTCCTGTTGCGCCTCCTGGATCTGTTCTTCTGATACAGACAAACTGACAAGTGCATGAACAATTCCTCCCCCTTCACCTTCCTTACTCACATCCTCGGTTCCTCCGGGAGTGTTCTGGACATATCTCAGAAAAGAAAACTGTGGTTTTCCGTCAACTTCAGCAAGTTTTGGTTTATCCGACAGATAGTAAAATTTCTTTTCGTCATTAAGGTCCGGAAACAGGGTCAGTTCACCGGCTCGTACCGGTTTATCTAATATAATTTGCTGGGCCAATACCAGTTTTGGTGCAAACAGTACAACTGCTAGCAACCAAATGTGCCAGTTTGCCCGTTTTAATAACTTTTTCATTCGGTAGTAACGCCTAAAATTTCACTAAACTTGTTAAGGACTTTATCTTTGGTGACATCCAGTATATTCTTACCAGCTTCTTTGGCATCATTTATAAGATCAGATTCCAGGTCATTTAATCCGTCAGGCAGGCTGGCGTACACATAATTATCATTTATCTTGCTTTTCCAGTCAAAGGCCAGTTTACCTTGTTCCTTATGAGTAAGTATCAATCTATAAACATATCCTTTTGAGTCAGCATCTGTAAAGATCGTTTCTTCGATAAGAGGCTCTCCTTTGGAAACGGTCATTGGAATATTTGTTTCCACTTCCTTTCCAAACTTGTAATATCGAAGTTGAAGTGTCGCCCGTACAATACCAGCTTCTTTTAACTCATCCAGATCTGCTTCAAATTCGATCATCCTGGGTTTGATCGGAGAAGCAAGTGTAACACCTTCCCAATCGCCTTTTTTCCATTGGGGATTTTCAGGATATAGATTTCCGCCTCGCAAACTCCACTGAGCTTTGTATTCATAAATGTCCGAGTTTCGGTCATCGCCTCTGGCATATGTCATTACAGCCAGAGATCCATTATTTTCAATAAAATCTTTGGTTATTGTCACGTGATCTTTGAAGTCGTTATCTGAACGTTTTTTCCTGACATTAACTGTTACATAGTTCACTTCTTTCTCAAAGATCTCCAGTGCTTCAAGGTCAACGATGAAATTAATGTCTCTGTGTTGGAAGAATGGATCGTTAAGGTTCACGGAGTTCACGCATTTTTTATTGTTTTTCACCATGTCATAGGTACTGGCAAGGTTGTTTACCATCTGATGTGAACGTTTAACCGGCAGGATGATATCTTTCAGAATAAGCGTTTTATCCCGTGTTCTTTGAGAAGTCAGCTGTGAGCATCCTTTAAAGCTGTAAGATCCTTCTGCATTATCTTTAATATTGTTTTCCGGTTCATCAATAGCAAGTCGCTCCGTACTGATCAATTCCGGAAATTCATCGTCCGTAAAACCATTGAGGAAATATTCAAACATAGCAGTCCGGATAGCATCAACACGTTCATCATCCACATCACCACCTTCCCACTGAAGGACAATCACTTCTTTTTCATTGAGGTAGTCATAAATATTTCGCATCAGGCTTTCTCCGATATGATATTCGTACGTCCCTCCTGATCCTCCGCTGCTGGTATTACCGATTGCTTTGTCTGCAGCCTGTGCAGCAATAAGCAAATCGCCCATAGCGCTTCCAAGTCCGCAATCGTTATTCAATTTTCCTTTGTTTTTATTAAATTCATCTAATGCTGACTGCAATTGTGCAGGTCGGTTATCCAGTTCTTTTCGGATATAATCATATGCCAGTCCTTCGCTGGATTTTTGCAGCAGGCTCCATTTATAGGTCAGTTTACCACTTCCTGCTTTCATTTTTAGCACATAATCATAGTTCAATGCTAAAGAAACATCTGTAATCGAACGCGACTTCTCGAAGGTAGATGCTAATAGCTGAGCACCATTTTTGTCCAGTCTGGCAGCCACAGCAGCCTTGTTACCTGCCATAGGAGGTGCCATGCCGGATGTAGAGAATGTTGGTGTCAGCTTTTTGTCCTCCAGAACAGCTGATACGATTTTAAAGGATTCTGTTTCTTTTGGCTGTAAGTCAACAGGCCCTTTTACCACTCCTCTTCCGTTGGTTGCTTCTTTTACTTTTTCACCCAGGTCTTCCAGTTGATCCTGAGTAAGTCCCCATTCCATAAGAAAGTGCATGAGTGCTCCCTGAACACCACCAACATCTTCTTTTTCGTCGGTAGTAAATTTCATGAAAAGAAATTCCGGGGTTCCATCGGGTTTCTTCGACAATTTAAGACTGTTTGATGGTGGCAAATAATAGTAATTATTACCGGACATCGTTCCGTACAGGTAAATATTTGTACCATCATTCAGTACGACTTCAAGTGATTTATCATAAGACAAATCCTGAGCAAACAACTGATTTACCCCAAACATCAACAGAAACAGGAGTAAAACATTTCGTAATTGTGCTAATCTCTTTGCTTTCATAATTTGTATAGTTTTGATAGATTATTCTAATTATCGGTAAAGATCAGATCCTTAAATTTGTCGAGGACTTTTGAAGATTCATCTGCTTCCTTTCCATCTCCTCCACCCATAACAGCTTTGCCGGCTTCAATGGCTTTTTCGATAAATTCTTCATTCCCTTTTCTTAATTCATCAGGAACTACTGCAAATATGTAGTTGGTATTGATCTTCGATTCCCAGTCCATGGCCATTACACCTTTTGTTTTGTGTGTAAATACCAGTCTGTAGGCGTATCCCTGGGTATTTTTATCCATATACAGCGTTTTTTCCACGTAAGGTTGCTGGCTGTAAAGGCTTATGTTCAGGTTTGATTCCACTTCTTTTTCAAATTTCATATAGCGTACCTGCAGCGTAACATTCCGGATATCCAGATCCTTCAGTTCATCGATATCAGCTTCAAACCGAATTGGTACAGGCTTCACTGGTGGAGAAAGCGTAATTCCCTGCCAGCTACCCTTTGTCCATACCGTATCACCGATCGGAAATACATTCCCTCCCCTCAGGCTCCACTGGACTTTATATTCAAACACATCCGGATTAGCATCCTGTGCTTTAGAATAGGTTACAGTTGCACGGTTACCATTTTCTTCAAAGAATTTTTTGTCAAATGTCAGCTGATGGGAAAAATCGTTGGCGCCTTCGGCATCTCTTTGTTTCCTCAGGCTTACCGTGACAAAGTTCATTTCCTTACCGATCATGTCTTCTGCATCAAGGTCCAATATCACGTTGACATCCCTGTGTTTGAAAAACGGATCGTTCAGATTTACCATTCCGATGCATTTGGGATTGTCCTTTACATTGTCATACCAGCTGGCCAGGTTTTCGGTAGCCTGAAAATTCCTTCTGACAGCCATTTTATAATTCAGGTTGAACAGACGTTGCCGTTTTTGTTTGATCACTTCTTCCATTTCACGTGTGAACTTATAGGAATTCCCAACCTTTATATTTGGCATATCATAGCTTTCGCGCCTTCCCGGTATTTTTGGTTGACTGTCCGATTCAGAATCTGTAAAACGTTCCAGAAAATATTCAAAGAAAGCTTCCCTGATCTTGGCAACACGTTCGTCAGCCAGGTTCTCTTCAAAATTCATTTCGATGACCTGTTTTTCTTCCAGCATGGTATACAACTGGTGCATTTCATCGTAGGTGAAATGATTTTTTGTTTTCTTTATCCCGAAAATGGATCCTACGGCTCCTAAAATACCTCCATATGACGAGGATGTTGATCTTTTTGAGAAATAGGCTGAGTCATAAAGATTCATGCTGTCCAGTTTGCTCCAGTCCTCTTTGATGTACCCTTTGGCGGCAGGAAACTGCACCGAATAGTTGTAGGAGAACGTGATGGACAGGTCTGTGATTGATTTCACTTTATTGAAAGAGGCATCCAGCAATTGAGCTCCGTTTTCATTCAGATCAGCTGCCAAAGCAATTTTATTCCCGGGCATTACAGGTGCTTTTGCCGAAAACACAAGATTACGGGTCATTTTATTGTTGGTAAGTGTTGCAGAGATCACTCTAACAGAGTTCTCCCCGTCTGGTTCAACATTGGCAACCCCTTTTAAAACAGCGCCTTCATGTCTGGATTTGAGTATGCCTTGCAGTTCTTTTTCCTGCTTTTTATCAAGCCCGTATTCCATCAACATATGCAGGATCGCTCCACCAATATTTTCTTCATCGGTATTTTCACTGGTATATTTCAGAAAGAGGAATTGGGGCGTTCCGTCTTCCTTGGTCGCCAATTTGAAATTAGCCGGCAGATAGTAATAATCCTTTGATTTCTCATCAGACAACGAAACTGAAGCTCCGTAAAGGGTAACATTCGTACCGTCGGAAAGCTCCACATTGATTTTATTCTCGCTATCGAGAATTTGTCCGTTTGTACGGGTAAATACAAACAGGCAAATTGCCAGCAGAAATACCCAGTACTGTTTTTGTGGCTGAAAAATTTTCATTTTTATAACTGTTTAATTATTGATTTCTTTTAAAATGTTGAAAAGGCTTTCTTTCAGAATCAGGTCATGTATTATTGATTCGCTGATTGAAGCACTGCAATCACGTGTTCTATACGCATATGTCATTCTGAACTCAATATCCTTTAATTCCTTTTTTTGATTGAGTGCTTCTGTAACCTTTCGGGAATCATCTCCTTTAAAATGGAAGGATAAGGCCATTTTACCTCCTGAAGTTGTCGGTGCATTTCCGGATGATTTAACGGACTGAATAAATATTTCTCCCAGGGAAGACTCTGATACAATCTGAAAATCAGTTTGCTGATCTGTTTCCAGATTTACCACACCGGCCAGAAAAGCTTTTTCACCGATCTTTTCTTTCAGGTAGTTGCCAATCACTTTTTTATCTTGAGAAGTAAGATCCCAACCTAACATGATGTGCATTATACTACCTTCCGGGCCATCAGCCTGGCTGTAATCGGTGTACATAAAACCATTTTTCCCATCAGAAGAAGCAAGTCTGATTGTATTCGGCAGATAATAATACGGTATTGAGCCGTCATCCCAGGTTTTACCAGGGAACAACGTGCATGTACCACCTTTCAGGCCCACCCTGACCTCTCTGTCATTACACAGTGATTGTGCCCGGGAAATTCCGGAGTCAATCACCAGTACAAATAACAGAACGATATGAATTCGTGCATTTTTCATTTATTCACCCATTTCATCAAAGAAAATAAGTCCGTATTTATCCTTACCGGAAACCTCCAGAGGTTCCTGGTTTTTCCGCATCCAGGTGATGGTGTAGTCCACCTCTTCCAGATTATTTGGCAGGGTGATCTCAAAGCTTTTATCGCCTGGATTATCTCCGGGTCTGAGTGTGATGCGTTCATCTTTCTTCTGATCAAAGAACGGGTATGAAATAAACACCGAAACTGCTCGCACCCCCTGATCGACCAAAGATTGCAGATCTCCTTCCAGGGAGATCGTCCTCCTGCGGAAAGGAGTATACAGGTTGACCATGGAAGCTGATTCTGTTTGCCATTCGGTCTCATAACTTCCTCCTCCCTGAAACTGCCATATTGCCTGATGCTCGTATTCAAGCCACTTTGTTCGGTTATTATCCTTATGATTAAGATAGCTGACGGAAAGCGCTCCGGTGTAATTTTTCAGAGCTTCCTTGTTTATCAGGATACTTTTTAACGTCTCATCACCATTTTCATGCTTTTTACGTATGTTGACAGTTACGCTGTTCAGCATTTTTTCAAATTCTTTTTCCAGAGAACCGTCAATTCCCACATACACATCCCGTTGTTGAAAAGTCGGATCGAAGAGGTTTACATCTTTAAATATTTCTTCATTATCGCCATATTGTTTGTACAGGTCTCCCGCATTATAGGTGATATAATGATGCCGGTCGACATTTGATCTTCCTTTAAAGTACAGGTGGCTTTGACCTGAGGTATTCATTTCTTTGAGCTGATAGGATACATGTGCTCCGAATCCTGTAGTATTTCTGCTGGATAAAGCACCTTTTGAACCAATTAATGAAGCTATGGCATCACCGATTCCTCCTTGTTGATCAGCGGGAACACGCTCAGGTTCAACCGGTTTAAACATCAGATTTAGAAGTTTATCATAAACTGTATTCAACAACCCTTCCATGGCCTCATTACTACCTGAAGAGGTCAGTTTTATAGCATTATCTCTTCTCAACTCATCGAAGCCTACTTCAACATCCGCTCCGATAAAATAGACAGATCCCCCTGCGCCAAATGACTGGCTTTTCTTAACTTCTGTCCAGTCAATTTCCAGCTCTGCGTCGTAGTTATCGGTAAGTCCTGAAAAGGAAAGGTCAAATACCAGAGACACATCGGGAGTAGCCATTTTAAAGCTTTCCAGCAACAGCTTTGAATGCATCGGATCCATTTCAAACGAAAGAGCTATCCGGCTGTTTTCGAGCACCGGAGCTTCACCGCTTGACAATAATTTCTTTTCCTCTTCACCGCTATCCGGATTCAGGATTGAAGAAATCAGTGAATACCGTCCTTTGTCAAATACTACAGGCCCTCTGAGGTTTATTTTATCATTTTTAAATTTTTCTTTCAGCGTTTCTTCTGCCAGAGTTATCTGTTCTTCGGGTGTATCATACAATACCAGAAAGTGCAAAATGCCACCACCGTCTGCTTCTGTGATTGTACTGGCAGAACTGGCTTCTTTCGCTTTCTCCTGAACGTAACGTATAAAGGAGAACTTCGGCAGGGAATCTTCCATGGCCAGACGGGCCCTCGAAGG
>JBNKDZ010000095.1:0-5424 GCA_050288525.1 Cyclobacteriaceae bacterium | reverse complement strand
CGTGATAGCAACATCATGCAGAAGACCCCCAGCACAACCCTGGCAGCCGAAACAATTCCAAAAACCAAAAACACATCATAAAAGATAGATACAGTTTTTATCCTTAATTACATATCCGATAGAGCCGATCTTTTATTGTAATTGAATATTAGCTTCAGCTTTTTTAGATTTGTTTATGATACCTGTAAAAACCATACTCAAAATTTTCCCCTGGGCACTGCTATTAATACTGGTAGCTTTCTTGTACATCTCAGGACACTGGCCTTTTAAGGGTCAGAAAAAAGAAGATTACCATATCATCAACAGTTCATCGGTGCTGCATGAAATTGAGTCGTTGGGAAAAATGGAACTGGTGAAATACAATTTCAGAGAGATCCTGGATTATAATAAACTCAGCAGCAGTAAAATGATTGGAAACGCCATTCTTAACACCGGGGATTTCAGCCCGGACCTGAGCGTGGTACTTATTGCCTCCGGAGAAGCAGTCGGATGCATCGATCTGACTAAACTTGTTGAATCGGATATCGTATTTGCTGACGATACCCTTTCGATACAAATGCCGGCCCCTGAATTGTGTTATCACAAGCTCGATCTTCAAAACACCCGGATTCATCGGTTTACCCGATCCGGCTGGTGGATCAGGCTGTTTGGGGATGAAGAAGAAGAGAACGCATTATTCCAGCAGGCATACCGAAATGCCGAAGCCCAAATAGAACTAGCTGCACTTGAATCCGGAATCCTTGAAAACACGAAACTAAATGCACAGCAGATCCTCCAACCCATGCTGGAAAAGATGACTGGAAAATATGTCCATCTGTATTTCCCTCCGGAAATATCATTTCAAGAAGAATGAGAAAAAAAGAAGGATTTTGCTGGTCACAGCCCTGAGCTCTTTGCCCTGTGCTCTAAGCCACCTCCCCCGCTGTCAGTAGTTTAGCCGTGCGTAACTACTGACTACCAATGGGGAACAGGAACTGTGTTCGGTTCACATTCGGGCAAACACAAACCAATGGAAAAACGATAAAATTTGTGTTTCTGAGAACAAAAGGGATGATGCCGAATTTTTATATAAACAATAAGGAATTCAAAATGGACGATATTTTGCCGGATCACAGAACCTGGGAATCATTTACAATCCGGAGTTACAATATGCTAAACTCCGGACAGCGTTTTTTTTATAATTATCCGCTGTCGTCAAAATACCACACTAAAAGGGACAAGTCAAAACAGGCATCCTTCGCTGTGCGCTTTGCCCTACGCTCTATGCCTTCATCGCCTCAAGAACCCTCCAGACAAGCTCCTTCTCAAACCCTTTTCCGGCAAGATAGCGGGCTGTTTTTTGTTTTTTGATGAACATATCCTTGTCACGAAGGGATTGAATTTTTTTTTCTGCCAGTTGCAGGATCGTTTCCTGATAATCCTCATCACTAATTTCTTCCAGGGCTTTTTTCAGACAATAGTCAGAAATATTCCTCCGCTTCAACTCCATAATAATTTTCAACCGTCCCCATTTTTTCATTCGGAATTTCCCTCCGGCAAAGGATACGGCAAAACGTTCTTCATTGATAAAATTCTCCGTTATGAGATCCGTCAGCAGATCTTCAACTTCATCACGGTGAAGCCCTAATGCATAGAGTTTATCGCGTACTTCCTGCTGTGTCCGTTCCCGGTAGGCACAATAGTTTGTCGCTTTCAGCTTTGCCTCTTTTAAAAATTGTTTACGTTCTTCCAATGAATGTTGACTGATATTAAAAGGTTAAACATACTTATTTTTTACTATTGAAAAATATCATCCGGATAATTAATTTAAACACAAATTAACATTGAAGGGTTGTTTACTGAAATTTAAGACCTAATCTTTGGGAATGGAAGGAAGGTCGGAATCAACAGTTTTTATATGAGATATAAAAAAGAGTTCTTAGGGGAATTGCTGGGTACGTTTATACTGGTATTGTTTGGATGCAGTTCCATTGCAGTTTCCATTCTCTTTGATGGACATTCGGGTCTGTTTCAGGTTGCCCTGATCTGGGGCATTGGTGTTACGCTTGCCATTTACCTCACCAGGCATCTGTCGTGTGCCCATATCAATCCTGCAGTAACGATTTCGATGGCTATAGCAAAAAAGATGGACATCCGAAAGCTGCCGGTGTACCTGCTGGCTCAGTTTATTGGTGCTTTCATTGCAGGATTTGCCGTCTACCTGTTATTCGCCCCTTCGATATCCAGCTATGAGCTTGCACATCACATTGTCAGGGGTACAGCCGATTCAAAGGCTACAGCGATGATCTTTGGGGAATATTATCCCAATCCTGCCTTTACGGCTGTCGTTTCCATGCCACATGCCATGGTAGCAGAAGCTTTTGGCACTTTTTTATTGTTGATTATGGTATTTGCACTGACAGAAGGATGCAATGTCGGCCGGCCGGATAATGCCCTTGCCCCGGTATTTATCGGACTGACCGTCACCCTGATCATTTGCCTTATCGCCCCGCTCACACAAGCCGGACTTAATCCCGCACGTGATTTCTCTCCAAGAATAGTGACCTGGATAACCGGATGGGGAGATGCTGCATTTCCTGACACACATGGAGGTTATTTCTTTGTATACATCCTGTCTCCGATAATTGGTGGTGTCGCTGCCTCATTGTTTTTCATGAAAATAATCGAGCCGGCTATGAAAAAGACAAAAGAACCGTGTTGCTAAGGAGAAAAAAGGGCAAGGAGAAAGGAACAAGTACTCGAATTGACTTTTTTTGGCACAAAGGAGAAAATTATAGCTCATTAAAATACATTTTTTAGCTCAAATCAAAATATTTATGAGCCATATATTTATTTTGATTGAGCCTGAATAATAAAAACAGTAATCAATCCAACATCATACCCTTCCCAAAAATTTATTCAAAATATATTCAAGCGATAACTCTAAAAAATGTACTTTTATTTTTTGCTAAAATCAGAAGAATATAATGAACATATCCGACTTTAAATGGGCCTTTTTTTCATACGGACACAACCTGGGAGATTTTACCAGGGCTCTCGAGACTGCCAAAGGAATGCAAAAAGCCGGAGCGCAGGTAATGTTTTTCAATCATGGCGGAGTACATAACCACATGATTGCCAAAGCTGGCATAAAAGAAGAAAACCTTCAGCCCGAACTAACCTGGGAACAGCACCAGATCATCATGGACATCAACCGCTACCGTGTTCCCATTGGCACGCCACTGCCAGTAACCAAAGAACAATGGATCGCTATGGCAGAATCGGACCTTAATGCTTATGACTCCTATAAGCCTGATGGTGTCTATGCCGGCCTCAACCTGAGTTGTATGATCTCCCTGCCTTATGCAAAACTGCCCATGATCACCCAGGTGCCGACAGTAAATTGCCCTGCATTTATCCAAAAAGAAATGTATAACATGCCCAACACCATGGAGAAGAATTTCTTCATGCGGCATATCCTCCCCGGAAAAATCAAACGGAAAATCATGAAAAGGATTCTCCTGAGAGATTCTGCCAAAGCAACAGCCGTATCTTTCAATGAAGCACGAAAACATTTCGGACTTAAACCGATATACAACATCGTCGATCTGGTAAGAGGCGATATAACCCTGCTTCCGGATATGCAGGAATTAAGCGGTCTTCCGGAAAAGGACCTCACCCCGGGTTACTACTACACCGGACCGATCTTCTCCCAGATGGACCTGCCGGTAGACGAAAAGATCAAACAGGTATTCAGCAATGAAGGGCTGAATATCTACTGCTCACTGGGAAGCTCAGGATTTCCGGAAATATTGAAAATGATTATTGAAACCCTTAAAAAAGAAAAAGGACTTAACATCGTCTGTTCAACCACCACCCTTCTCGATCCCGAAGAGCTCGGACCAGCCACAGACAATTTCTATGCCTGCCGCTTTCTTCCGGCACATCTGGTCAATGAAATGGCCAATATCGCGATCACACATGGCGGACAGGGCACCATCCAGACAGCCGTCTGGGCAGGAACACCTGTAGTAGGCATAGGCTTCCAGGCAGAGCAACAGGCCAATATCGACGGAATAGCCCGTGCGGGCATGGCTGTTCGGATACCAATCTATGCTGTCTCACCAAAACGACTGCTTAAAGCCATACATACAGTAAAACAGGAATCCTACAAGCAAAATGCCGGCCGTATGAAAGCACTTGTCCGGAAAACTGACGGGGTAAAAAGATCTGTGGAGCTGATGAATACGTTTATCTGTGGAAAAATGTAGATAATACAAAAAAGGTGTACCTCTTTCGAAATACACCTTTGTAATTTATATGATAAATTTTTATGCTTCCCAGTTAAGAATTTTATAAAAATCAAAATCTTCCGGATTGGAAATAAACTGTTTCGCTGCTTCATAGTCCGCTTTTTCAACAAACTGAAGGTTGTTGCGGAACAATGTCTGAGGACGATGTCCATCAATGTCAACCAGTCGTGGTGGGATTTTTCCATCTGATCCCTGAAGATCTTCAAGATACAATGGAAAAACGTTTCCTGAATTATCAACGTACACCATACATCCGGAAGCTCCTCTTGTATACAATTGATATACACCCATACCTAATAATGAACAATATACCAGGTCATATGCGATCGGACGTACACATCGTACTTCATATCCAACTTCTACAGGACGGGATTTTATTTTAAATCCAACCTCTTCTGCTTTTTTCTCTAATAGTTCATTAAAGATATGTGCTTTAGATACTTTACCAAGTTCCGGATGACCATGGTCATCGTATGAAAATGAAACGCCTGAATGTTTTATTTCTTCTTCACTCAATGCATGGAATACTCCTTCGGATACAATAGCCGCACCATAAGATACACCCAGAATTCTTCTTTTTATTATAGAAGAAAGCACCAGACTTACAATTTTATCGATGGTGATCTCTGTTTTATGGAACATCTCAGGGATAACGATCATCGGATAATGACAAGCAGCACCGATACCTGCAGCAAGGTGTCCGGCTGAACGACCCATAGCCGAAACGATAAACCAGGTTTCGCTTGTTCTTGCATCTTCGTAAACCGTATTACAGATGTTTACACCTGCTTCCTTAGCACTGTGATAACCGAATGTAGGTGTGAAATCCGGTAAGGGAAGGTCATTGTCAATGGTTTTAGGAACGTGAATGTTCTTCAGGTCATATCCTTCTTTCTCGATGAATTTGGCAATTCTGTTTGCAGTAGATGCTGTGTCATCACCACCAACAGTTACCAGCAACTTCACATTGTTTTCTTTGAAAAAGTCAAGGTTGAAATTGTTTTCAAAATCAGAATCCTTTGGCTTGAACCGGCTCATTTTTAAAGCTGATCCGCCTCTGTTAAAAATATCATCCGCAAAAAGAAAATCGATATCCACCATTCTTGGATTCTCAGAGAACAATCCTGAATAA
>JBNKDZ010000094.1:0-6559 GCA_050288525.1 Cyclobacteriaceae bacterium | reverse complement strand
GATCCAGCTTGTATTCAAAAAGGTTGAACATCCGCTTCAGGAAATCCATTTCTTCCTTTTCAATGATCATGTCGGCCATCATCATACAAACCAGATCATATAACACGGATACTTTCTCATGATGTTCCAAAGGGATGTCCGGCTCGACCTCCTCCTGTTTTTCCATGATCTCCCGGATCTGAGGATCTTTCAGCTTGTACTTTTTGCCAATTTTGTAGAGCAACTCAATCTCCCTTTCATGAACATTCCCGTCTATCTTTGCCATAGCAACGAGATTCTTCAGATGGTTTTTCTTGTAATTGAGATACTCATGTTCGAAGAAACCTATCATAACTTATGGTCTATGCTGATGTGAAATATTAATTTATAACATTATAGTTAATTTGTCAATGCAAACAGGTATTTGTTATACATGAAAATCAGGCTATAATATATTAACAAAATTCAAATTTATTTGTTCTCTTTTGTCTTTCTTTTCTATTTTCGAAAATAACCTTTTTACACTACCTGCAAAATGGATACAAAACTGATCTGTTACCTTCTGGCTACAACAATTGGATTCATATATTCCTGCTCGGGAACAAAGGATCCAAATTATCTGGACAGCAGGTCTATGAGCCGGCTGGATCGTGTTAAAATCCTATCTGAGGAGATCATCTGCTATTCCGAGATCCTTGATGCCGAATTTGAAATGTTTAATGTTAATGGTTTCTCTAACAGCCGCACAACGCTTCCCGGTGCATCTTCGGCAAATTATAAAGTTGCCCTAAAGATAAAACCTGAAGATATAGCTAACTGGACAACAGGCATGACCGGTTTCATACCTCCGGAGACGTATGATGATACCTGGACCCAAAGCATTACATCTGTTCGAAAAGATCAGTGGAAAACGACCTCTGATCCGAAATTTTATACCAGGGACATTGAAAATGTTATTTTGATCGTGTATGAAGATGAAGGATTCGTTTTTAAACATATTATCATGAACTAAGTCCTGACCATTGATAAATATTGATTCCATACTGCAACAAAACAATATCCCTTACCATAAACATGTTTCCTTAAAAACAAAAACCTGGATTAAACGCGGAGGCGAAACAAGGTACTGGGTTCAACCGGCCACAAAAGAACAATTGATCTTAGTGGTAGAAATTTTGAATCAAACATCCATCGTGTATGAGGTGGTAGGAAGTACTTCCAATTGCTTCTTCACTGAAGAGTACAATCCTGAAGTTACCATATCAACAACAAAAATCAATACTGTTATTTTCGGAGAAGAGGAAATTGAATGCGACTGCGGATACAACATGATACGACTTTCCAAATATTGCATAAAGCACGGGATATCTGGCTATGAGGGATTTATCGGTTTGCCCGGGACGGTGGGTGGAGCCGTAATAAATAATTCGGGTGCTTATAATTCAGAAATTTCCAGACTGGTACGTAAAATTGAATTGATCACACCCGACAATAAGATTATTTATCTGAACCGCGAACAAATGAATTATTCCTACCGGAATTCCAGCCTGAAATCGAAACTCATCCTTGGTGTTGTCTTATCGGTTGTTTTGGATGCCTGTCAGAGGGAAGATAGCCAGAAACTCAAAAACAAAGCACATGAATTTATCCAACACCGGAAAAAATATCAGGAGAATAAATACCCTAATCTTGGGAGTATTCATTCGGAATTGAAATTATGGGAGAATAAATGGAGCTTTAAAAGTCTGCTTTTCAAGATTTTAAGCAGAATTTTAAAGTTTTTGCCCTGCATACCCGGCAATAAGCTAATCTTCTATTTACACGGACATCCCGGACTCTCAAAGTTTGTTTCTGAAAAAAGTATAAATTGCTTTATCTGGAAAGACCCTTCGACTTCAGAAAACGACTTTTTTATGTATCTTGATTTCTTTAAAAAACATTCGAAATCCGCTATCCTTGAAATACAAATAAAAAAGTAACATAATGTGTTATGGCCTCAATCCGACGTGTGATTAAAAATACTGGATTCCAATATATCAGAATGATCGTATCAGTGGCGATATCATTGATTTCGGTCAGGTTGATCCTCCAGGCCCTCGGTGAAGAAGACTTCGGTATTTTTAGCCTCATCGGAAGTGTAGTTGTTATGTTTTCATTCCTTAATGGCGCTATGGCAATCTCAATGCAACGATACCTGGCATTTTTTATGGGCAGGGGAGAAATAAACAAGCAAAAAATCATTTTTCAAACAGGAATTGTTCTGCACATTTTAATCGGACTTGTCGTTGTTGTTCTTCTTGAATTAATCGGCCTTTTTATATTTGACGGATTCCTGAATATCCCCGAACACAGGATCCCCACAGCTAAAATTGTATATCAACTGTCCATTATTGGTGCTTTTTTTACCATTAATTCAATACCATTTGACTCATCTATATCTGCTCATGAAGATTTTTTGTTTGATGCCATAACAGGAATTATTGAATCCATCTTTAAACTGATCATTGCGATCTGGCTTTTACACTATAACCATGATAAACTCATTCTCTACAGTGTCTTTGTTGCTGTACTCATCATTTTAATCCGAATCGCTAAAAGCATATTTTGCTCTGTACGATACCAGGAATGCACATTAAAGGGTTTTGCCATTTACCATGAGGAATTACGTGAAATGTCGTCATTCGCAAGCTGGAACACTTTTGGCGCCGCCTGTTCTGTTGCCAAAAATCAAGGATTGGGAATCGTACTCAATATTTTCCATAGTGTCGTAATTAATACTGCCTATGGAATTGCCCAACAGGTAAACTGGCAACTGATGTCTTTTTCTGAAAATATGCTTAAAGCCATCCGGCCACAAATACTGAAATCAGGAGGACAAAATGACCATGGACAAATGATCAGCCTCATTATCTTGGCAAGCAAATTTGGTTTTTTTCTGTTAGCCTTTTTTGCCATCCCAATAATCTTTGAAATGAAGTATATACTTACACTCTGGCTAAAAGAAATACCACCATACACCATCATATTCTGTCAGCTATTACTTATAAGTTCTCTTATAAATATGTTTACCATAGGGATCCAGACAGGACTTCAGGCGATCGGTAAAGTCAAACTATATTTATCTTTTACGGGAAGTCTTATCCTTCTCAATCTTCCCCTGGCATGGATCATATTGTCGATGGATTATCCCCCCTACGCGGTAATTGTTGCATCCCTGATCATTGAATTGTTTGCTTCATGCCTGCGATTGTATTTCGCTAAAAAGTATTATGACATCAATATCTCCAAATATCTAAAGGAAGTATTTCTTCGCACGTTGATCCCCACACTACTTACCGTATTTATTACGTGGTTTTTTGTGGCATTGCTTAATGAAGGACTATTACGATTCATGATCACTACAGCAATTTCTTCTGTTATATTTGTTTTACTGGTATTCATTAGTGGCTTTGAAATTGCCGAAAGAAAAAGATTGTTGGAGTTTATAAGATTAAAACTTTCCAAATCAAACAAAACACCGGATGAACACTGATGAACAGCAAAAGATCGGGATCCTGACATTTTCAAACCCTGAAAATCTTAACTACGGGGCGCTACTACAAACATTTGCGCTGTATACAACTCTTAAAAAACTCCATCATAAACCATATGTTATAAACTGGTTTGAAGAAAAAGAACATCAAAAATCCTCCTCTCAAAAGAAAATAAGATCACTTTATCATTATTTGGTACACTGCAGATATAGCCTTAGTCATTATCTGTCCGGATTGGTAAGTGAGAAAAAATTCATTCAGTTCTCGGATGATTTTATGCCCGATAAATCTCCTAAGACCGGTTTAAAAGAGATGCATATGCTAAATGATCTTTTTGACACATTTATTGTTGGAAGTGATCAGGTGTGGCGATATCAGTTTTGCCCGGATATTGAAACTTTCTTTCTGGGTTTTGTGCATAGCGAAAAGAAAAAAATTGCCTACGCCGCCAGTTTCGGCACAAAAACATGGGATGAAGCCCCGATTGAAACAACCCGGTATATCTCAAAGTTACTTTCAACATTTAAAGCTATCTCAGTGAGGGAGAGATCCGGAATTCAAATATGTAAAGATTTTTTTAATACAAAAGCTGTTCATATTCTCGATCCTGTATTTCTTCTCACTCCCGAAGAATATGATTGCATACTGGAAACATCCCCAATCAGCATTAAAAATCCGGAGAGCCCCTATGCGGCAATTATGTTTCTGGATTACAAGAACAAAAGAAAATTCTCGAAAGTACTCCATAAAAAACATCAGATCAAAACAGTCAACCTGAAAGGAAAAGATTATAATTTGCCCTTTTTCAACTTCACTCTATTTAACCCGGTTCATGTCTGGCTGAACAAGCTGAAAAATGCCGAATATATTGTTACGGATTCTTACCACTGCATAATATTCTGCATTCTCTATCAAAAGAAATTTGCTGTACTTGCCAATAAAAACCGGGGCGTTGAACGCATTGCCTGTCTGCTCTCATTGTTAGGATTGGAGTCTGTATATTTTAAAAGCGAACATGATTTTATTAATAATCACAACTGGAAAGACATCGATTATGACAACCTCTTAAAAAAAATAAATTCTTTACGGAAAGAATCTGTTGATTTTCTAAAAAATTCTCTTCGATAATGTGTTATAAAATAACTAATATGTATTATTGTCTAAGTATTGATTTTAAAGCACAAAAAGGTTACAATCAGGCATAAATTGAATTAATAGGGTGCTTGTGTATAAAATTAAGCTGAATTTAACAAAAAATAATATCCAGGCATTTTTCGTGTATAAAATCATACTGATCATCTGAAACAGCAGAATTATGCGCATTAGTTCATCCTTTCATTCCAACCATCTTTTCAGAGAAAAACATCGTCGTTTATATGATTTAAAAATCAAACTGGAAAAATTTTACTATTCCGTTTTCCCACCAAAAGGATTAATTGATTTTACGAAACTTAAAAAAAAATCCATTCCGGTCATTATCAACAATTTTAACCGACTCAATTCTCTGAAATTACAGATTGAGTGGTTGTTAAACCTTAATCCGGCAACATCCATTATTATTGTTGATAATGGTTCAACATACCCAAAGTTAACAGACTTTTACAGTGATCTTGATCATCCATATATCCAGGTCATCCGCTTGAACAAAAATCTTGGGATAAACAGCTTATTACCCATAAGCATGGCTTTGAAAAATTTTGATAAGTATATTGTTACAGATGCAGATCTCATCCCATACGATAATACCCCTGATGACATTCTTGAAAAGATGATCAGGATCCTTGATTACTATCCCGAAATAAATCATGTAGGCACATCTCTTGAAATTGATGATATTCCGGATCATTACCCTTTGAAATCCAGGGTTATTGACTGGGAACAAAAATTCTGGAATAAAGAATTCACACCTGATTCGTATTTTGCTCCCGTTGACACGACTCTTGGCATGTATCGAAAGACATCGCTTGTTACAACGTTAAAACCCGCTCTACGGCTAAAGAGACCTTACACACTCAAACATGTCGACTGGTATATTGACATTGACAATCTCTCTGAAGAACAGTTATATCTGATTAATGATTGTTCTGAATGCTCAAGCTGGAATACCCGGATAAAAGCGTATATAAAACCTGAGAACCTTGTTCCATCAACAGAAGGGGTCTGAAAAATTATAATTCTTCTTCAGCATATAATCAATCACTGAATAAAAAACAAAGCTTGTACCGGAATGATCGTGCGACAAAACGATATCTGCATTATTGGTATTCGCCTCTCTGTCCAAATCCTCCACCGGAGCAAACTCTACGACAGGCTTCCCGGTGTCCAGTTTTTTGAATATTGCCATCAGAAATGCATCCTGATTGGTATTTTTTTTGTACTTCCAATCTCCTATATCCAACGTCCAGAGCCAGTCAAGATCTGATTTATACTTTTCATAAAAAGCATACCCTACATCTTTACCTGTAAATCCGGAATACCCCAGATTATGAAGATATTTTTCCAGCAGCGCATGTCTGTCCTGTCCTTTTTTCTCACGGCCATGAAGGTACCGCAAATACCTGTCGGGCGAAAGGGTTTGCATCACCCGCAAATATGCGCTTTGTACCTTACCTATACCTTTTGAAAAGGCCTGACTAAACGGGAAATGATGATAACCGTATTTAAAATCTCCTTTATCTCCGTAGGGATAACGAATCAACTTTGGATAATCCGATATGCCACAAGATTTGTAGGCTTTCGCAATTAAACTGTCCGTCTCTCCGATTTCCGCATAACATTCCCTGACCGATCGTGATGATAAATGATAATGATGAGTGGTATGATTTCCGATATAAAATCCATGTCGGATGGCTGTTTTAACAGACTCAAAAGAGGATCGTATAGCATCACCTGTACAAAAAAACACAGCTGGAATATTCTTTTTATGTAAAAAGTCTATTTTACGTAAAAAATCTTCTGAAGGGCTGTCGTCAATGGTCAAATATATTTTTCTCCTGTTCAATTCATATCTGTTAAATTTTCAACTTTCCTGTTCTGTGACTGATGCT
>JBNKDZ010000093.1:0-2833 GCA_050288525.1 Cyclobacteriaceae bacterium | reverse complement strand
TAACCCGGATGATGAAGACAAAGAAATGCCCATCGCTACCTCCTCTACGCTAACGGAGCAACTTATTACCCAACTCGGATTTCTTGGATTGGATGAGGTTCAGCATAAGATCGGCGAGCAACTTATTGGTAGTATTGAAAGTGACGGGTATATTCGTCGGGAGTTGTCGGCCATTATCAACGATCTGGCTTTTAGTCAGAATGTCGAGACGGATATGGATGAAATTGAGGAGATCTTGCGAAAGATCCAGGCATTTGATCCTCCGGGTATTGCAGCCCGAAATCTTCAGGAATGTCTGTTGTTGCAACTTGAACGTAAGATTGATCAGAATCAGGATGTATTGTTGGCAATACAGATCATCGAGCAATGTTTCGATGATTTTACAAAAAAACATTATGATAAAATTGTCCGGAAGCTCAATCTGGAAGATGAATCCTTATTGAAGTCTGCTGTTGACCTTATTACCAAATTAAATCCCAAACCGGGCGGATCTTCAGGTGAACTAATAAAAACCCAGTATCTGATCCCGGATTTCATGTTAAGCAACAATAATGGAAAACTGGAGCTGACCCTGAATTCAAGGAATGCCCCGGAACTCAAAATAAGCAGATCATATTCCGATATGATGGATACGTATGAAAAGGCAAAGAAAAGAGATAAGAAATTAAAAGAAGCCGCCTCATTCGTAAAACAAAAGCTGGATTCAGCCAAATGGTTTATTGATGCTATCAAACAACGACAAAACACCTTGCTCCAGACTATGCGGTCGATCGTAAATTTTCAATATGATTTTTTTATCACCGGGGATGAGAGTAAGTTGCGACCGATGATCCTGAAGGATATTGCTACGGAAATAAATATGGATATCTCAACGGTGTCAAGGGTGGCAAACAGCAAATCCATCCAGACAGAATTTGGGATCTATCCGTTAAAATACTTTTTCTCTGAAGGGATATCTACCGAATCGGGGGATGATGTAAGCAGCAGGGAAGTGAAACACATACTGAAGAATCTTATCGATGATGAAGATAAGAAGAAGCCATTGTCGGATGATAAGATCGAAAAATTATTAAAAGAAAAAGGATACAACATTGCCAGACGGACTGTAGCCAAGTACAGGGAACAGATGAACATTCCGGTGGCCAGACTGAGAAAGGAATTATAGTGACGAAACGATTTGCTAACGTATTATCCATGATTTTGCATCCGTTGTTGATGCCATCAGGATTTTTTTTATTTATAATATTATATGCATCATCCATAATGCAGCCATTGCAAATGAGCTCATTATTGGTGATCCTGTTTATTTTATTCATAATGACATTCCTGATTCCGGTATTGAGTATTTCTACCCTGAAAATGTTTGGTCTTATACCGGATTTTAAACTTGAGGATCGTAAATACAGGGTATTGCCATTTGTTTTCACTTCCTGTTTTTATATCG
The DNA here is from genome assembly GCA_050288525.1 of Cyclobacteriaceae bacterium. Taxonomy (GTDB): domain Bacteria; phylum Bacteroidota; class Bacteroidia; order Cytophagales; family Cyclobacteriaceae; genus JBNKDZ01. The sequence continues at coordinate 1,389 of JBNKDZ010000093.1, read as the reverse complement.
TTACCACCTATGCCTTTTACTCCAAGATCCATGTAAATCTTATATTGGATTTGTTAATATGCATCAGTTTGTTGTTGCTTGTCTTAACAGCCATTACCTATTTCTGGAAAATCAGCATTCATAGTGCCACAATGGGAGGTGTTGCGGGATTTTTACTTGCGCTACAGCTATTGTATCCGACGCCAAGCTTTATGTATCCGTTGGCAATTGTGCTGGTAACAGGCGGACTGGTCATGTCCGCCCGGTTATATCTTCAGGCACATACGCCTTCACAGGTATATGCAGGAGCAATTGTTGGTTTTGCTATTTGTTATTTTGTGCTCGTGTCGATCCACTGACCATTTTAAAATATTGCCCAGTTCAATCCGATGGTCATCGGATACATGGTGGTATTCTCAGGGCCTTTATCCTTGGTAAATACATCGGACATGCTGTAATAGTAGAACAGGCTTATACCACCAATGCCTACTTTTCCGTAAATACCGTATCGTATTTTTGCCAGATCGAAGTCTTCTTTTTGCTTAAGTGTTTTCCATTGGTTGTCATCACGGTATTTGATTTTTGTTTTACTGTCAAACAAAATTCCCACTTTTGCACCTATGGAAACCTTTATAGATCTTTTGGGATCATATTTTCTCGAACGCCATCTTAATTCGAAGGGGATGTCGAGGTAGTTGGTGTTGATTTGCGATTTTCTGACGTCGTATCTTCCAAAAGTGCTGTCTATTCCGACGAAAATCACGCCGTAGTTGTTATCTGCATCATTTCCGCGTGCGAGCGTGACCCTGTCCGTAAACGCATACTTTTCGGTACCTACTCCTATACCCGGATGGAATGAGAAACTTGATTCTCCGATATTAATATCATATTGATAATACGCGTTAAAAGTCCTGCTTCCGGACCATTTAAAATCTATTCCTTCAGGGGTTTCCTGCATGATGTTATAACCTACCTGCAGGTTTAACTCACCCGGAACATCGGGCCGGCCGGCTTTTTCCTGGATGAGTTTTTTAGCCTGGGTAGCTTTGTTGTTTTTCGGGGTACCCTTTTTCTGTGCGAAAATGCTTGTTGAAATGAATGTTAATGCCAGTAAGGCGATCAGATAGGTTTTCATATTTGTTTGTAATGTGCTCAAAATTAAAGTTTCAGGGACAAAGATAATTTTTTTTTGAAAATCATACGTCAGATTTTTTTTTATAACGGTATTTTATTCTTTAAATTTGCACGCGCTTTGAAAATTTAACCTTATTTAACATTGTAAGCGATTGAGTTTTCAAAAAATATTATACGTATCTTTGTGGCGGATAAAAAAATGGACCCGTAGCATAATTGGATAGTGCACCTGACTACGGATCAGGAGGTTGGGGGTTCGAATCCCTCCGGGTTCAC
>JBNKDZ010000092.1:0-2062 GCA_050288525.1 Cyclobacteriaceae bacterium | reverse complement strand
TGTTGATTACTACAATTCAGTGCATGAGAACTATCAGGAATTTTTTATGTCAAAAGATTCCCTGGTACGTAAAGAAAAAACGATCGAAAAACTTGCTACCACAGCTGAGACCCAGGAGGTAGAGTTGAACCTTAAACAAACAGAGATTGAAAATAAAAATCTGGAACTTGAGAATCAGCGTGCGATTGTCGAACGGAATGAAGCGATAATTAAGCAGAGCCAGCTGGAAAAGCAGGTGATGATCGGCGGATTGGGTATGTTCCTGATATTCCTTATAATAGCCATCATTGCCAATCAGTACAAAAAGAAGACCAACAGGAAGCTGGAAGCCCAGAACAAGCAAATCTTAAAGCAAAAATCACTCATTGAAAAGCGACAGGAGGAATTGAAATCAGAAAAGGAAAAAACGGACAGGTTGCTTCTGAATATTTTGCCAAAACCAATTGCTGAAGAGTTAAAACATAACAAACGAGTCGTTCCGAGATACTATAAGAAAGTGACGGTTATATTCACGGATTTTAAGGGGTTTACCCGAATTGCTGCTAATATGAGTCCTGGTGAAGTTGTGAAAGAACTGGAAGCCTGTTTTACCGGGTTTGACAGGATACTATCCAAATATGGTGTGGAGAAAATCAAAACCATAGGAGACGGTTACATGGCCGCCGGAGGTGTACCCCTGGAAAATGATACCAATCCGGTAGATGTGGTGAAAGCAGCGCTCGAAATGCTTAATTTTATTGAGCAGCGCAAACATGAGAAAATAATGCGCAAAGAACCATTTTTTGAGGTCAGGATAGGAATAAACACCGGACCGGTTGTGGCGGGAGTTGTCGGGGTTAATAAGTTCGCCTATGATATCTGGGGAGATACGGTAAACCTGGCCAGCCGGATGGAGTCGGGTGGTGAGGTAGGAAAAGTAAATATCTCCGGAGAGACCTACAGATATGTGAAGAATGATTTCTTTTTTACCTACAGGGGAAAAATAAATGCAAAGAACAGGGGAGATGTAGATATGTTTTTTGTGGAAGGAAGGGTCAGGTATGCCGGAAATCCAAATCAGACGGAGAATAAATCAAGTTGAATTTCCCCGGGGTTTATTTTAGAATAGATTTTTTGTATATTAACATGTACATAAATAGCATAAACAATTACATAGCAATGCGTTTTATAAAAATATATAAACAAACGAATCCGTTTTTTTATATATTTTTAATAAGTATTTTGGTGTATGTTTAATGCTTGAGGAATAATTTTTGACAATTGATCACCAAAATCACACATTTTTTTTCCGTAAGCAGACTATCTTTAAAAATAGCCAGCCAGGCACTTACATTGCTGTTTTTAGCTACTGATTTTGTTAAAGGTCAGGATATTCAGTTTAACCATATTACCACGGATGATGGTCTGTCATCCGGAAATGTACGCTGTATTGCAGAAGATTATCAGGGCTTTATCTGGATTGCTACCGAAGACGGATTGCATAGGTATGACGGATATGATCTGATCATTTACAGACATGATGACGATAATCCTGAAAGCATTAGCGGCAATTTTGTGATGTATGTTTATGAAGATTCCTATAAAAACCTGTGGATCGGTACGCTTGATGGAGGGCTGAGCCTGTATGACAGAGAAAAAGACACGTTTAAAAACTTTAAACATATCGATGGGGATCCCACTTCCTTACACAATAACGCTATACGCGCTATTGTTGAAAGTCCGGACAAGACATTATATATCGGAACCGGTGGCATAAGTTATTTTAAATTGACTGATCCGCTTCCTGAAAAAATTATATTTGACAACATCAAGCCTTCAGGCGCATCTGAAAATGACGAAAAAAGCAAATGGATCAATACGCTGATATCAGATAAGCAGGGAAATATACTGGCAGGATCGAACGGAGGAGGACTTTTAAAATTTAATCCGAGAGATAAATCGCTAATAAAACTGCTGGATGGAGAGGAATTCGATCAGATAGAACAACTGTTTATCGATTCAAAAGACCGGTTATGGATCGGGACCTGGGACTCAGGTTTATACATCTTTGATAAACATCTGC
>JBNKDZ010000091.1:0-2993 GCA_050288525.1 Cyclobacteriaceae bacterium | reverse complement strand
ACGATATCGTAGTCGAAGAGATTTCGGATGCCGTGGTGGTTAAGATCATAGGTATGACACAGGAAGAGATTAACGATGGTGGACATGTCGTTGAGAAAATCGTGCAGGATGTGATCCGACCGAAGGAAGATATTCTGGTGGACTGGCTCTCCGAGAAAGTGGAAATGGCGGTTGCGATACATTACAATGAACGAAAGGGAGATATCCGGAATTATGTGAATTCACTGATCCATGATGCATTTTACAAAAACGGCGAGATACGCACTATTCAACAGATCCCGGTGGTCGGCCGGACGATCAGCAATACACTTGAGCATTCCATAAGTGACATCGTTTACAACATCATTCAACAGGCAATCGGAGATCTTTCTTCCGATAACAAGGTATTGATCAGGGAATTGGCAGAGGTACTTTTTAGCTCTGTGCAAAATACAAGAGGAGATGACTACCTGCGTGAAACGATCAAAAGCACCCTTATTGAAAGCCTGGAAGTGATAAAGGATCAGGTGAAAGTCAAACGCTGGATGCTGAAGGAACTTGAAGCTGAAGAGCTGGATAAAAATACAGACCAAACTTTTGATAATAGGTAAAAATCATTTTTTATATTTGAAAAAATAAAAGTTAAAATTTTAATAAAAATGAAATATATTTTTCGTTCCTCATTTCTTTTTAGCGCTCTGTTAGTTTTTGTGGCTTCCAATTGCGAAATACCCGATGTAGAAGAATTTACGGAGAATACGCTCGAACTCAGTCAGTCCATCAAATACACATCCGAAACCATCACCGTTTTTTTGGCAGAGGGGTATTCTGAGCGACTTAAGGAGGATGAAATTGATGACGAAATTCTAAAGGATCTGGCCAAACTGGGTGAGACAGAAAAACCAGTGAAAGGCAAAGACTATTCTGTTATAATCGGGCGGGAATGGAACAAAATCTACGATGTTCTGGAAGAATTAGTCGGATATACGGATGCGTTGGCTTCAATAAAAAGCAAGGGAGAAAATGCGGCAGCCTCCTATGACAATATTTTGAGTTCTCTGAATGGCTTGTTACAGGTTACAGGATTTGGAACAGCACAGAATCCGGTAACCGATCTGGGCCGGTACGCTTACGAGCGGCTCGAACAGATACGTGCTGCCAGGACGCTGGAAAAAATAATTGTTCCTACCGACACAGTGATCCAGATAATTGCCATGCAGCTTGATATTGCTCTGGAAAATATGCTTGAAATAAACGATGTTGCTCAATCAGAAAATCTGGCAGCAACCGTTCACAGTCGGGACGGACAACGGATCATGGAGTATCAGAAGATGCTTATAGCACGAAAAAGCGCACTGATTGATAAACTTATTCTGCTGAATGAATATGAAGAAGGGGAATTCGAATCTCTGATCTGGTTTATAGGAAAGGATCCTGAAACGATCAATAAGTTGGGAATATTGCGGTTAAGCAATGATACCGAGCGGATTTTATCAGATAAGGCACTTTCTCCGGTTGAAAAATCCGAAAAGATCAGTGAAATAACCCGAAGTGTGTATCAGAATGAGATCAATGAAAAACTGGATAATCCTGCTGCTATTGCACGATTGGACGTCATCAACCGAAAGAAAATGTTGCAGGATGAACTCGTGAATGTCCGGAATGAGCTGTTGGTGATAGAACCTTATTACCAGGAATTGGTGACTTTGGAGAAAACCATTAACGAGACAACCAAACTGAACAAGAAGCTGATAAAAAAGTCGAGAGCTGCTTTACGTGCGTGGGCGCATGATCACAGTCAGTTAAAAGACTTTTTTCAGAAAAAGCAATCCCTGAGTTTTGCACGTCTTAATATGTACATCCAGGATATCAAGGTGATAAAAACACAATTGGACAAAATCATAAACGAAGAATAATATGGCACAAATCTCTTTAGAAGCATGGATGAAATTGCTGGATCAGTATCTTCAGGAAGCTGAATTGGCAGTACTCAACGGAGATGCCTCCGACAGACAAAAAATTCGCAAAAAAATGCACCTGTTCATTCGCAGCACGCCCCACAGATATGAATTTCTTGATGATATCGTACGGCAGGCCATTATTGATCTCAACGACGCCAGCCTGACCTTATCCACAGAAAACATCCGCAAAGCCGCCATTGAACTATCAAAACAGCGTAACATCATTGCTGTTGTGGTTATGGAAGCTTCACAGAATCCTTCTGAAACAAAAATGGAAGATCTGGCAGAAAAGATCAATCAGACTGCCGAGGTGCTCGAAAAACTGAAAGAGGTTAATGAGATCCTGAAAGAAGATTCGGAATTTTCGGAAAAGATCGCTGAAATAATTGAGAAGCTTAAGGATTTAAACCTGGTTGATGATATTTCGAAAAAGATTAATGTGTAAAATGGCGAAGGGCGAAGGGCGAAGCGTTGAAAAAATCCCAATGCCTTGGTCCTCACGAACCAAAATGAAAACACGAGCATTTATTCCTGTGAAGTGATTCTCCCTGCATGAAGTGCATACGAACTGATGAAGTATAGTGCGAAGCTGTGTTTCGTGAGGACACCATAGCCGTCAACCTAAGAGAAAAGCAAAATAAAAACAAAATAAAGCCTTCACTGGTAGGTGAAAACCTGACCTAGTCTAAATGGCATTCAATCCAGGTTATTCCAGGTTTAACCCACAATATATCTCATGATTTTTAAAATATCCTGGATCTCATATTAGACCCCTCTGGGGTCGGTTATTGGTTTTATTGTCTTCTATAAATATGTGACTTCTCTGAAGTCATAATGAAACAAACAGAAAATATAGTGTTTTTTTATTTAGGCAATTTACATCCAATATAAATTAATCCCGGAGGGATTTCATATTTATAGACAACAACCAATGTATATAAAACGACCCCGGACGGGGTCACATATCTTTCGTTGTATAATGGATCAATCCGGAAATTTAAAAAATATTCATTATTATCTGAAAAGCCTTCAAAAATGCCTCATACTCCTCCT
>JBNKDZ010000090.1:0-11830 GCA_050288525.1 Cyclobacteriaceae bacterium | reverse complement strand
TAATAAAAAAATCCTGATTTTGAATCAGGATTTTTTCTTCATTTGCTTTTTCAGTCTTTCCAGCTCTTCCTGACACACGACAAGATCATTTATATTTTTGGTTATTGCCAATGTGCCCAACATTTCGCCTTTAGAGTTTTTATATGGTATCCTTGAGGTAATAGCCCATATTTCTTCGCCTCCTTCAATTTTGATTTTTTCCTTCTGATTTAACCTGGGTACACCTTTGCGCATCAATTCAGTTTCTTCACTATAGCTTTTCAGGAAATGATCTTCTCCAAACAGTTCTTTATCTGTTTTACCGATAAACGAAGAAAATCCTGCTTTTCGCAGACTTTCGGATTTTGCCCTGCTTATTCGAAGATATTTTCCTTCTGTATCCTTAACCGTGATCCTGTCCGAAATATTATCCATAATAGCTGTAAACACAGCATTCTCTGCTTCAAGGATATCCTTATTACGGATCATCTCATCATTCTGAGCTTTAATTTTTTCTTCTCTTTCAGAAGCATCTTTCAGCAACCCCTCAATTTCGGAATTTTTCCTGGTCATCTGTTCCTGGGTTGCCTGAAGTTCTTCCATATTTTGTCTCATTTCTTCTTCCTGAGCTCTCATTTCCTCTGCCTGTTGTTGCGATTTTTCAAGCAACAAGGTTGTTCGTTCATTCGTCCGAACTGAAACAACAGCTGAAGCAATTGATTCTCCCAGTTTCTCCAGAAATTCTATTTCATACGGTTGTATCTCTTTGAGGGAAGCGACCTCCAGAACACCTTCTATACGTTCGTTAAATTTCAGAGGAACAAGTAAAAGACATTTTGGACGTGTTGTACCTAAGCCTGAAGTGATATATACATAATCCTGAGGTATCTCTTTCAGGTAAATGGTTTCTTGTTCAAGATAACACTGTCCAATCAATCCCTGGCCTATTTCAATTTTCCTCTCCTGATATTTCATGCGATCGTAGGCATAACATCCCATCAGTTCCAGGAACTCATTATGTTCATCCTCATCATTCAGAATAAATAATCCTCCCTGTTCTGCTTTAAGGTACTTAACAATATTGGCGATGATGTTCTCAGATAGCATTTTAAAGTTGTTCTCATGCATTCGTATTATCTCAGCAAACTTCGACAAACCCTCTGTTGTCCATATCCTTACCTTATCTTCCTCTTTTACCCGCTTCATCTGGTCACGCATTTTCACGAGCTCACCGGCAATATTTTCCTTGTTCAGATCTTCATTATCATCTGTTAGGCCTTCCCATTTGATGTAATAATTTCCACTGGTTATCTCGCCTATGAATGCAGATGCTTTTTTCAAATTATCGATCAGACGGTAAATTACAAGCTCTTCATCCATATCAACCATTTCCTCACCTGAATTAAATACGTATTTTCTGTTACTTTCAAATAATTGTCTGAAGAGCTGCTTTCTGCTCCGTTCATTCGCCCGGTTCCTGTAGATTGTAAGGATAAGGATTGGCAGCCCCAGAAGAACCAGCAGGATATGACTAATCGTAAGCTTGAATATCATATCATCATAATCATCAGATGAACTTTTGGCCAGTTGATCTTCAAATTCAAATGCATCATCAACAAACACAGAATATACTTTCCATGCATCATATCCATGATCTTCACGAATCGTCTCCAACACTTCTTCAATTTCACCTTTCTTACACAATTCAACCTGCCTGGTAACCAGTTGCACATATTCCTGAATGACTTTCTCAGCAGGCTCCATGGATGATACATCATATCCTTGTTGTTCGAGAATTTCTCTGAGCCTGTCAAGGTTTTCCTGATAGGTGGTCATAGCATCATTATAGGGAGTCAGGAACTGTTGATCCTGTTGAGCCACATAACCCCTTAATCCCAGATCGACAAGGTTTACATATTTATTGATCCGCTCAATCCGAAGGTTAGCTTCTATGATCAGCTCTTTCGATGTATTGTTGTTTACAATCAGCTTACGGTAATATCCGATCATTACAACATTGATCAGTATAAGCACCAGGATTATCGAAATGAAAATATTCAGGGCCTCCTTTTTAAATAGCCGTGAGATTCGTCCTCTCATATTTTTTGATGTTTAATGCTCAAAGCGTTTTTGGATCCTTTCGTTCCAATCTTTATTCTAACCTTAATTTGGTTATTAATTATCAAATCTACCAAATATAATTATAGTGATTTTTGACCAATTAAAACCTGACATGTACCAAATGTTTTAAAAATGCCAAAACTCCGCATAATATATGCTTTAAATACAATCCTATTGGCATAAAACAGGATATCCGATTTATGCATTACAAGCATTATCAGGACATACTTCACATTAATAAAAATAAAAAATTATTAAAATATCTCGTCATATAATTCATTTATTTTAATGTTTCACATTTTTAACGGATACAGGGAGCCAAATATGGAAAGGACTTAAGGCAAAATATTACAAACACTATTTTTTTTAAAAAGACATCACAAATTATCCTTTTCTGAACCGGAAATTTTATCTGAAAACTAAAAAAAGAGGCGTGTCCTATGTTTTACCTTTATTTTTATGACTATTATCGTAAAAAAAATTGTCATGGTATTAGGAACAATTGACTGGATTATAGTAGGATTATTTTTTGTCATCGTAATTGGCATAGGCTGGGTTGCTTCGAAAACTGCAGGAAAAAGTTCAACTGAGTTTTTCCTCGGAGGAAGAGGCATGCCCTGGTGGCTTCTTGGTATATCGATGGTCGCCTGTACCTTTTCAGCTGACACCCCCAACCTGGTCACAGGAATGGTACGGGAAAACGGCGTTGCAAAAAACTGGGCCTGGTGGGCGTTTTTGATCACAGGTATGGTCACGGTGTTTATTTATGCCAAATTATGGCGCCGCTCAGGAGTAATGACAGATCTTGAATACTATGAACTCCGTTACAGTGGAAAAGCAGCTTCTTTTCTTCGTGGATTCCGTTCCCTCTATCTCGGTGTATTTTTTAATTGCCTCATAATGGGTAGCGTCACCCTCGCTGCCATAAAAATAGGAAGCGTGATGCTGGGGCTGTCTCCCTGGGTTATTGTTGTTGGCGCATCAGCCGTTGTAGTCATTTATGCAGCTCTGGGAGGCATAAAAGGTGTGATTTGGGCTGACTTCTTTCAGTATGGCATTGCAATGTTTGGCGCTGTCTATGCTGCTGTTGTCGCTGTACGGCAACCACAGGTGGGTGGACTGGAAAAACTGCTGGGTAATGAAAAGATCCTTTCAAAACTTTCATTCTTCCCCGATTTCTCAGATCCTTCGGTATATATCCCGTTGCTGATCATACCTATTGCTGTGCAGTGGTGGGCTGTATGGTATCCGGGTGCCGAACCGGGTGGCGGAGGATACATTGCCCAGCGGATGCTCGCGGCAAAAAATGAAAAAAATGCTATCGGAGCTACCTTATTCTTTAACTTCATGCATTACGCCATTCGTCCATGGCCCTGGATCATTGTGGCTCTGGCATCTCTAATCATCTATCCGGATCTGGTATCCATAAAAGCGGCATTCCCAAATATTGATCCTGAGTATCTGAAAGATGATATTGCCTATCCGGTAATGTTATCAAAACTCGAAACAGGATGGCTCGGACTTGTTGTTGCTTCGATTATTGCTGCCTATATGTCTACCATAGGAACACACCTCAACTGGGGAAGCTCCTATGTTGTTAACGATTTTTATAAGCGATTCGTAAAACCTGAAGCCTCAGAGAAAGAACAGGTCACAGTGGGGCGTATTACAACAGTTGTGCTTATGGTTCTTGCTGGATTTTTATCACTCACATTACTTGATAATGCCACTCAGGCGTTCAATATACTCATTTTATCCGGGGCCGGATCCGGGGCCATCTATCTGCTTCGATGGTTCTGGTGGAGAATTAATGCATGGACAGAAATTTCGGCCATGATCGCAGCTACTCTTTCAGCACTCATCCTGGTGTTGTTTGTTGATGATACTACATTAAAAACATCTGTACTTGATGGCTTTACCATGAAGCTTCTTATATCCGTTGGCTTTACTTCCCTTACCTGGATCCTGGTAACATTCCTGACCCGACCGGAGAGCCAGGATACACTTCTTAAATTTTATAAGCTCACCAAACCGGGCGGGCCGGGATGGAAAAAAGTTCTGGAAGAAGCAAAACGATCCGGAGATTTTGTAGAAGAGGGAGGTAAACGATGGGAGATGCCTGTTCAGATACTGCTGGTGTTTATTGGATGTATCGTTATTTATGCCAGTTTGTTTGCTATAGGAAATATGGTCTATGGAAATTATTTTATGGCAATGATCCTGTTTATCGTAGTCATTGCAGGCACTTATTTGCTTTTCAGATTCTTTTCCAAACTCAGAGCTAATTAAAAACTATTATGTCAGATTCCTACTGCTATGAATACCCCAGACCTTCGGTAACTACTGATTGCGTTGTGTTTGGTTTAAATAATAATGGATTACATATCCTGCTCATACAACGTAAAAACGATCCATACAAGGGCAAATGGGCCTTTCCGGGAGGCTTTCTGGATATGGATGAGGATATTAACGATTGTGCCCTCAGAGAGTTGAATGAAGAAACAGGCATACACGACATACACCTGGAACAACTAAAAGCCTTCGGAGCGGTAAATCGTGACCCCCGGGGAAGAGTTATTTCTGTTGCTTTTTATACGTTGATCCGTACATCTGCACATGATATCACCGCCGGTGATGATGCTGCTGACACAAAATGGTTCAGTGTGGACCAACTGCCACCACTTGCCTTCGATCATGAACCCATTTTCCGAAAAGCATGTTCACGTTTAAAAGAAAAAATTAAAGATCCTTCATCCATCCTTGTTGAAGGATTTACCAAATCAGAAGTACAAAAAATAAAAGGATATCTCAATCCATAATTTCTGAATTATTATTGTTGTATTAAAAACTCAGGCGTGCTGATCCTGATCTTAAGTTTTTCTTCCAGCCATTCGATACCCTTTTCTATGGAATCACTGGCATTCAATTCTATTGATGAATTCAGAAACCCGAACATCTGCTCCCAGGATATTCGTACGAAATAATTCTCACTGCTCATTACAAAGCCTGAATATTTTACCCCGTTTTCCTTAAGGATTGGCTCATATTCATTCTTCAGAAACACCAGAGAATCCAAAAACGATTCGTTCATCAGCCTCAAATCATAAAAACATGCTTTCACAGGATAATCAATAACAAACAGCATCACTTTTTTATGCGAATCAACCAATAACTCATGTGTGTATTTACCAAAGTACCGATGCCAGATGATACACGTATTTTTGTCATACCTGACTTCAGAAAAGGCATTCTTATAAACCAAATCCAAAATATTATGTCATTTTTGTCTTCTAAATATTATTAATTATTATGAATTATTCCAAGACAAATGCATTATTATTTATTTTTATAACAGTTTAAATTGCATCATACTAAGATTATAAATACAATACTGTTTAAATTTATTTAAATGATTCCTGGGTTATAACACCCTTTCATTTGCTTATTTGATTTTAACAGATAATGGCCCTCCGTTGGAGACATAACCTCCTCCTATCTCATCAATATTGACATCCAGTTCGTCAGAAGTTTCAACGCCCGAAATATTTACATCCAGCTCATCAGAGGTGTTCACACCGGAGATATTTACATCCAGCTCATCGGAAGTATCAATCGATTTTATATTTACATCGATAACCCCATTTGTTCCATACGGAGTAAAGGTATTTTTATCACTTGCTTGTGCTTTTGGGAAAATTGGTATATCTCTTAACACAATTATACTCAGACAAACGGCAATGACCGTGAGCATAAAACGGGTATAGAAATCTGTTTTCATACTATTGAATTTTAATTATAACTGATCGATTCACAATGATACGGCACAATTTTAATGCCATGTAAAATGAAAATTTTTACTTCAATAGCAGAAATTACTACAAAATGTCTATTTAAACACCATATTTAAATTGAGAACGCAAAAAACATATAAAAAAAGCGTTAAAAGACTAAAAACATCTGAAAAATAAAGAATTATTAAGTATTTTAAGGAAAATAACAGGAACAAAACCCTGGTATAGATCGTTAGATATTTGCAGGCATTCAATTAGTACTATCATCAATAAAACAACAACCTCCCTAAAATAATGAGCAACATAACTGTAAGAAAATGAAACCAATCATAGAATCTGTGGAATTTGGAAGTGTTATCATTGATAAGGAACGGATACGATATGACATTGTTATATCTGTTGATGGTGAAATCGTAAAAAGAAACAAAAAACTTTCCAAAGCCATATTCGGCACTTCACATATCCTTTCGCTCGATGAGGCAAGGGATGTATATGATCCTGAAGCTAATGAGTTGATCATTGGAGCCGGCCATGATTCTCAATTGAAGTTGTCGGCTGAAGCATCTGATTTTTTTGAAGAGAAAAAATGCAAAATAAAATTGTTGTCGACTCCTGAAGCAGCCAAATACTGGAATCGTTATGAAGGTCATGCCATTGGACTGTTCCATGTGACATGCTAATAAAAAAGTATTAAAAAAAATGTCTGGATATTCTGTGGTATGTTTGATATGTGTTGATGTGTGACTGAAAAAAGTGAATTAAGTAAAGAATAGCATGAGCGAAAATAAAATCACAACCATAATCTTTGATATGGACGGTGTGTTGATCAACAGCGAACCCACGCATCAGAAAATGGGTCGCGAGCAGTTCGAAGCACTTGGTCTGAACATATCTGATGAAGAATTTATGTCGTATGTAGGTACCTCCTCCATCAATATGTGGACCAGGATCATTAACAAGCATGGCCTGAATGAGGATCCGTATGATCTGCTTTTAAAGGGAAGGGGGAAATATATAAAAGTGTTGAAGGAAGGAAAAGTACCTATGGTCGAAGGTGCGATGGATCTGGTTAAACGACTCCACAAAAAAGGATATAAGCTCGTTGTAGCTTCATCAGCATCCCGGAAGACTGTGGAAGCTGTTCTGGATTATTTCGATCTGCAAAAATATTTTATCGCCAAGATTGCCGGGGATGAAGTCGAGCACTCCAAACCGAATCCTGAGATTTTTCTGAAAATCGCAAAAGCTGTTGGTTCTTCGCCTGATGAATGTCTTGTCATCGAAGATTCCTCAAATGGCGTAAAAGCAGCTAAAGACGCCGGAATGGCTTGTGTTGCATATAAAAATCACGGCACGGGCATACAAGACCTCTCACAGGCCGATATGATCGTTACCGACCTTTCTGAAATTGATTAGCGTTTATTTGTGACATTTTGGACAATTATCAATTCTTTAATTTCCAAATATATTTTTTAGATATCTCTCGTTAAAGTTTCTTTTAATCAGAGATCAAAGAGGAATAAGTTGAAATGTGTTGTTTGTCGAATATGATTTTGTTGAACCTGAAAAGGCGTAGAAACAAAGCAAAATTCAATCATCATATACAATATTCATACCCGTGATTTTCAGGCCAAAGGGAGGAAGGATTTCTTGCATTAAAATATTTTCTTGGTGAATAATTCAATTATTCTTAGCTTCGGTTTTTAAGTAATTAAAATGCCAAACACAAAGAAAATCTTTTTAAAAGAATATCATCGTTTTTTATATGAATCTGGTGATACCACTTTTTACGGAAAAGGAAAAAAAATCATTATTGGAGAAAATGGAGTTTCCAAATGTTTCATAATTGGAATGGTTAAGTTTAAATCCAAACTTGAAACAATTCGTAAAAAACTAATTGATATGCAAAATGAAATTACACATGATGATTATTTTTTTGATATTCCAAGCATAAAAAAAAGAGGCTTAATAAAGGATATTATTTTCATGCAAAAGACGACATCCCTGAAGTTCGTGAAAAAGTTATGCGATTTATCAAAACTTTAAACTGCTCTTTTGAGGCTATCGTTGCTAGAAAACTGCCGGATTTGTATGAGACTAAACACAATGGAAATGAAGCTTGGTTTTATGCAGACATGCTATCACATTTATTAAAAAACAAATTGACTAATCATCATAAAATAGTATTAAATATTGCAGGTAGAGGTAAATCAACAAAAAATCATAATCTAGAACTAGCCTTATCAATAGCTAAAGAGCGTCATGGGAAAATACATCCTGAAAAGCAACAAAAGACAAAAGTTGTATTTAATGTATTGGATCAAATTAATGAACCTTTACTAAATATCGCTGATTACTTTTGTTGGGCCATTCAAAACGTATTTGAAAAAGGAAACTTAAGATATTACAATTTTTTACATGAGAAGATTTCTACCGTTGTAGATTTATACGATTTTGACAGTTACGGAAAGAAAGGCTGGCCAAATTATTACGGAAAAAACAATCCACTAACATCTAAAAATAAAATAAGCCCACCCTCATACTAAGATGATTTTTATTTCATCAATGGCATGTAGCCAACGTTCATATGAAGCAGACTTATAGTACAAATATAAAAAAAAACAATGAAAATACAAGATATTGAGGGTTTTTATAGCTTACGATTGTTGATATTTGGTTATACTTTTAACAGATCAAATTCTCTTTCATTTATAAAGAGAATTTTCATAATAATCAATTTTTCTAAATCAGAAATTAATTTGACTTTAATTTCTGTCTCTTTTTCCACATTATTCTTTAATTCGTTACAAATTTTAGCATCTGCAAAATGCATTTTTTATAATTTTATCATAATTCTCCATTAAATCCTCAAGGTCAGACGCTGAATTAGTTTTAACTCTGGAATTTTTAATATTATGAAAGTTTAACTCAATAATGCCATTTTCTAAATAGATATCTGAACAGTATAGATTATTCGAAAAATCATTATTTGAATAGATTACATTTAGGTACGTATTGCCCTTACGAACTAAAGTTCTCATATTGATGTATTAATAGGAATTTCTATGTTTATTCATAATTATCCACTTTAAGAAGATAAATTTATAATGAACTCTGAAAATATTCATAAATCCAAACAATATCAATTTTCTTTCCAAATCCTCATCCAACAAAAAATCAAAGCTCTTGGAGCAGATTTGATCCGGTTTGTGGATGTTTCTTCATTGTCTTCGAAACAAAATGGTGGATTTCCAACAGCAATATTGCTGGGTATCGTATTGTCCAAAGAATATCTGCGAAGTATTGCTGATGATCCATGCTATATCGAAAAAAAGAAAAAAAACGACACAATACATCTGGATGAATTTCACCTAATAGAGAAAAAAACCGATGAAATAGCAGACCAAGTCGAAACTTTCCTCAAAACGGCTGGATACAAGGCGATGTCTCAATCCGAGAATAATCTTGAACAATTGGAATCTTACGATAAGGATGATCAATCCACACCATTACCTCATAAAACAATAGCAGGAATGGCTGGCCTTGGCTGGATTGGAAAACATAACCTTCTGGTAACAAAGGAATACGGAAGTGCCATCAGCATGTGTACAGTGCTTACAAATGCTCCTTTGGAAACCACCTCCTGTAATATGCCGGAATCGTGTTGTGGCAATTGCCATATCTGTGTAGATGCTTGTTCGCCAAATGCCCTGAAAGGTATTACCTGGAAACCGGGAATATCCAGAGATGAACTGATAAATGCCGATTCATGTACTACCTGCATCCAGTGTATGGTGCAATGCCCCTGGACAAAAAAATACATGAACAGGAAATAAAACTGCAATTATAGTTGACATGTACTACCAAAAATGTCGTCTTTAATGGTTTGATTGCACTTTTTTAAAATTCTTTAACTGATTGATTATGGTACGAACATTATTTTTTGCGCTTTCAATCCTCTTTTCGGTTAGCTGCTTCGGACAAAATACGGATGTTGACACGCTAAAAAACTGGCTTTCATATATCGCTTCCGATACACTGAAAGGGCGTCCAAACGGATCCAAAGAATTAAATGCCGTTCAGGACTGGATCTCAGGTAAATTTGAACAATACGGATTAAAATCTCTGGATACGTTAAATGGCTATGATCAACGTTTTTATTTCAAAACCTATCCGGATAGTATAGAGATCCGGAATGTTATCGGCTATTTCCCGGGTGAAAAGGAGGGCATGGAAGATTCTATCATCCTCCTGTCAGCTCATGCTGATCATATCGGGATGGACCGGTCAGATCCGGAAGATTCGGTGTTCAATGGCGCTGATGATGATGGGTCAGGGGTTGCAACCCTTCTTGGGTTGGCGAAACAGATCCATGATCAGAAGATCAGGCTGAATTCCACGGTTGTACTGGCAATTTTCGGTGGTGAAGAAATCGGACTGGTTGGCTCAGGGTATTTCTGTAAAAGCAAAGTGATCCCGTTTGACAGAGTAAAGCTAAACATCAACATCGAAGTGGTCGGACGTTCAGAGGAACTCGGGAAAAATAAGTACTATGTCACCGGACCGAAGAAATCTGATCTGAAAGAATTCTTGTCAATGTATAATGAAGACAAAGACTGGAAGATCAAGGATCTCGGATACATGGCAAAGCGGTTGTATTCGATGGCAGACAATTATTCCTTTGAGCGACATGTAAATAATCCGGAATACCAGGTTCCGGCACATTCGTTTGCTACCAGTTCAATGGCAAAACACATACATTCAGTTTCGGATGAGGCGAAATATATCGATTTTGAAAACCTTGGATCATTTGTTGATTATCTGACCGAATTGGTCGTGTATATTTCCGATAATGATGTAAAGATCACCTATAAAAAATAATATGATGGATTATTCGGAAAAACAGTTATGGGATTTCTTTGAAGCTGCTGAAAATAATCAAATAGAAAAGCTGCAGGAATATCTGGATTCGGGATTCAATCCTAATGTGATTTTCATGGATATTCCGATATTGACCTATATTACAAACCAGTTGCGTGAATACAAAGAAAGTGATGTAGAAGCAGCAAAAAAAACGATACAGTTCCTGATAGAACGAGGTGTCGATCTAAAACAACGAGGTAAAGACGGACTGACAGCTTCAGAAACAGCTTTTCAGTCACATGGTAAAACAGAATTCGGATATTTTCTTCGTGACCTGGAAAAAATCCCTCCTGAAGAACATTTTAAACGATTGACCGATCAGCATTTTCCTATAGAGGCGCTTAAATTTCTTAATAAAAACCGTGATAACCTGCATTTTAACTTTTCGAATGAAAATGAACTATCCTATGTTCAGCTATGTACTCCTGAAGAGCTGCGATTTACAAACATCACCCTATATCCATATGAATATTTTGATGTTGTTGATGAAGCAAAAGAAGATCCAAACATGTCGAAAGATGGTGAATATGTGATCCCTGCCATTGATATCATCCGGGACTGTCCGGATTATGATCAGTGGGGCATCCTGGTATGGATCCCGTCACTTAAACTTTTTGCCACAGCAGATACAGATCATGGCGAAATACATCTTTTCAGGAATACATCATGGGATAAGATCATCAACAACCTGGAATCACATTGTTGCTATGAGTGGGACCAGACTCTGGAGGGCGTTGACGGCACGGATCCGTATGCAATCACAAAACCCTGGGAAATCTGGGAGTTTATAGAATATTAAAGACTTTCAAATATTATAAGTTTTTACTAAATAATTATTGCTTTTTATAATTATATCTCCATTGATAAAACCATGGACCAAACATCTATAGAAGGAAAGCGAATATGCTGGAAGGTATTGTATGGTCTTCCAAAATAACGATGTGGTCAATACTCAATATCACAAGGCTGGCTTTTATGGTGGCCTCTTTAGTTTTTCCTAATAATACTTCCTCCAA
>JBNKDZ010000089.1:0-4064 GCA_050288525.1 Cyclobacteriaceae bacterium | reverse complement strand
ATCTTAATCGACCTGACTGGGTGAACAATACTATTCTTTATACAGGGTTATTAACTATTATAGGTGGATTTTTTGTCGTCATACTTGCCATTAATTTCCATGAAGCCTCAAATATTTGGTGGTTAATCCCTGTAGCAGGTATTTTAATAACCATTTTTCTTGACAGAATCTCGAAACCTTTTAGAACCATTATTAATCCAAATGATTTCAAAGGATTTATTGAAACCGTTTTAGCACTTAATTATAATAAGATAAGCGGTAGTAATGGCACCAACCGGAAAGAGATGGAAAACGTCATGAGAATGATAATACATGACAGGGCAGGTGTAGAACTATCAGAAATTATACCTGAGGCCCAAATTGTTCATGATTTAGGACTGGATTAAGGAGGGATCTGTTTCTATACGTATCAATACTGAAAATATATTTTAATATGGTCTCCTTATATACGTTGTGCCATCTTTAACCTGAAATCGTCAAAACAATCATAATATTTAGAAGATGCTCCAAGCCAAAAGAGGGCAACGTTGTGCCCTCTTTTTTGCCTGGTATAAATCAGGCCGTATCATATATTTCTATTACCGATGTTGGGATCTTCCAATCACAAACATGAACTACTGAAATCCCTTTCGCGCCAGCAAGGCGTCGATTGTCGGGGGCTGCCCCCTGAATTTTTTATACAGGTTTATCGGTTCGTCTGATCCTCCACGAGCAAGGATATTTGTCCGGAATGATTCAGCGATTTCTTTATTAAAAATACCGTTTTCCTTAAAATAGGCATACGCATCGGCATCAAGCATTTCTGACCACAAATAGCTGTAATAACCGGCCGAATAGCCTCCCGCAAAGATATGCCTGAAATTGGTGCTTCGGTACCGTACTACAATCTCCGGGATCATGCCGATCTTGTTCATGGATTGTTCCTCAAATGTGTCGACATCAAAAAGGCTGTCGCTCTCTACCATGTGCCAGTCCATATCAAGAAATGCCGCTGCCATAAATTCAACAGTTTCAAAGCCCTGGTTAAACCTGGAGGATTCTTTCATTTTATCCAACAGTTCTATGGGTATAACCTCCCCTGTCTGGTAGTGAAAAGCATATTTCTCAAGCAACTCGGGTTCGGATGCCCAGTTTTCCATTATCTGTGATGGAAGCTCCACAAAATCCCGTGGTACGGAGGTTCCGGATAATGACCTGAATTTGCAATCGGACAGCAACCCGTGCAACGCATGCCCAAACTCATGGAACATAGTCGTAACTTCTTCAAAACTTAACAACGCAGGTTTATCACCTACCGGTTTGGAGAAATTACCCACATTGCAAATGACAGGGGTGATCTTTTTATCATTAAGGTATGACTGTTTGCGATACGAATTCATCCAGGCGCCACCTCTTTTCGAAGCTCTCGGAAAATAATCCAGATACATGATCCCGATATGGCTGCCGTCCTGTTCCTGTATTTCCACCACTTTCACATCTTCATGATATTTCGGGAGGTCCGGGCGTGGCACTACTTTTATACCGTATAGCTTTTCCGACAACAAAAAGATGCCTTCCAGTACCTTTTCCAATTGAAAATATGGTCTGAGCTGTCCTTCATCAAGATCGTATTTATGCTTTTTGAGCTTTTCGGTATAATACCACCAGTCCCAGGGTTCAAGGTTGAAATCCTGACCTTCTGCAGTAATAAGAGCTTGAAGGTCTTTGGCTTCTTCTTTGGCTACTTCCAGGGCCGGTTCCCATATCTGCCAAAGCATTTTATATACATTTTCGGAGTTCTGAGCCATGTTATCTTCTAAGATCATAGCTGCATAATTCGGATAACCAAGCAGGCGGGCTTTTTTATAACGAAGCGATATTACCTTCGAGATGATTTTTTTATTGTCTTCTTTATTGTTATTGTCGCCTCTGTGGATATACGCTTTAAACATCTTTTCCCGCATCGGCCGGTCTTCCGAATAGGTCAGGAAGGGGATCAGGCTCGGCTTGTGTAACGTAAACAACCATTTGCCTTCCTCTCCGGCATCCACCGCTGCATCTTTTGCTCCGCGAACAACATTTTCGGGTAACCCTGCCAGTCCGGCAGAATCTTCTATCCAAAGCTTGAAATCATTATCTTCCTTCAACACATTATCCCCGAACTGTAGCTCCAGCATGGCCAGATCCTGATTAATTTTTTTCAGCGTGTTTTTATCTTCCTCAGACAATTCAGCACCTCCCTTTTTGAAATCCCTGTAATATTTGGTGAGGAGGGTTTTCTCTTCTGTGCCAAGATCCAGGGAATCAATTTGGGTATAAACTTCCCTGATCCGCTCAAAAAGCATTTTATTCATGAGAATCTCATCTGCATGAGCTGACAGTAACGGTGTTACCTCGATATCAATATTCTGTAACGAATCATTCGTATGTGCGCCTCTTAGGTTGTAAAACACCGAACTAACCTTTGACAATAACCTTCCGGACCGGTCAAGGGCTTCAATGGTATTTGAAAAATCAGGCTTATCCGGATTATTTATAATTTTTTCAATCTCTTCCTTATGTTCTTTCAACGCAGAAGTAAATGCGGGAAGGTAGTGTTTGTTTTTGATCAAATCAAAAGGAGGTACTTCAAAAGGTGTATCAAAAGGTTTGAGCAGCGGATTTTGATCCATCATGGTTGTTTCAGAATTATTTTTACAGGAAACAATAAGCAATACAGAAAACAGAAAATAAATTAACGGTCTTTTAAGGTTAATCATTGTTTGATTTGTTATAGAGTTAGACGAAAGGTAATATGAGGCAATAATATAGAATTTTATTCTCCTTCTGAAATAAAACAGTATAAATGTAGCCTGTGTATAAACCGGATCAGTCTGTAAATCTGTGGGAGGAGAGAAAAATAAATTGTTCCAATATAGAAGATAAACGTGTGGTGAAGGGCAAAGAGCATAGCGCTAAGCGTTTTAGTTTGTAAAAATTTCCTGACAGCATCTATAGACCTGTCAGGTTGAATTGTATGGACATTAAACCCGGAATTAACAATCATTCAATTAGAGGTTCATATTTTCTCTTGCTGAATGAACGTATCTCTACGAGTCTGGTGCAGGCCCACTCCCCGCCCCTTTAGATTTTCCTTTGTTTTTTTTTCGAGTCATGAAAATTCCTTTTAGAAACAAAAAATTGTCATTTATATTCAGGATTTTCCAATATGGCAGGAATCAGAAAGAACGTCACTCCTCATATGCTCAGACACAGTTTTGCTACACATTTATTGGAAAACGGAACAGATTTGCGAAATATCCAGGCACTACCGGGCCATAATTCACTCAAAACGACAGAGATGTATACGCATGTTGCCGCGACCTCTTTCTATAAGATAAAAAATTTACTAGATTGATCTAAAAATACATAAGGGATAAGGCCTATAGGTCATAGCCCTACGTTGTGATTCATAGAATACATATGGGAGAAAGATCAATCTACACACAAAAAGTCTATGGAATATCAAATTCATATGTCGATTCCTATGTCAGCAGGAACGATGTTGATGATAGCTTTCTGGACGGCCTGAGGTCTGATAAACACATAATTGTGTATGGATCCTCCAAGCAAGGAAAGACTTCTTTGATTCGAGAACATGTATTAGATGATGAGAAGATTGTAATTGAATGTAGTCCAAGGACTCAGATTCTAGACATTTACAAATCCCTGTTAAGGCAATTAAATGTCGAGATTATTGAAACTGTTATTGTCGAAAAGGGAAGAGAAATTGGTGGAAAAGCTGGGCTTAAGGCCAAACTCAAAATCCCGTTTATAACTGAAGGTGAAGCAACCGTTGAAGCCTCAGGAAAGGTTAATCGAAACCGAAAAATTGAATATAAAACAATCGAATACGATTTAAGTCTAGCTCAAGATATATCCGAGATTATCAAACTTCGAGAATATGCTGGAAGAATTGTAATTGAGAATTTTCATTACCTCTCAATGGGAGTGCAGCATGATTTATCTTATGATTTAAGGACTTTTCAAGATGAAAACATTTTGTTTATCATTCTAGGGATTTGGAGAGAGAGAAACAGACTAAC
>JBNKDZ010000088.1:0-4561 GCA_050288525.1 Cyclobacteriaceae bacterium | reverse complement strand
GATCGCATATGGAACATATTACGGGCTGAACCTGCTCGCATGGGATTTTCCGGAGGGCAAAGGCCTGAAAAACCTTGTTGAAAAACACCGCATTTACCCCATTACTATTCTGAAAAATTTAACGAAGAAAGAAAAACAATTGTTGATGGATAAGGAACTCGTAACATGTTCACAACTGATGGAACATATGGAGGAAGTAAAAACCCTTAATCTCAGTAAGAACAGATATGAGAAGGCCATGGGCGAATTGAAAACAATATTGGAAGGGTAGCTTTCGCGCAAGGTATAGAGCACAGGGCACAGCAGCGAAATCCTTGTTCCTTTTTCTTGCTGACCTGACAATTAATGTGTTTATTCATGGTTATAAGGTTTAAACCAACATTAAAATTATGGATCGGATAGTCAATCTCTTTTTTTTATTAATTTTTATTATTTCCTGTGAAAACAAAGCTTCTACATACACTGATCCTGAAACAGGTCTGACGACTTATGGTAAGGGGCTTTCGTGTAAACGCGTATATCTTTCAGATGGTAAGAAATCATTGAACAGGAATGAGTTTATTTACGGAGAGCGTTTTTATATCACTTTTGAAGAGATGGAAGGGTTTACCGGAGAAGAAACTATTATTTACCCGAAAATGGACATAATAATTCTGTCTCAGGAAGGTGATACCGTTATTCATAAGGATGATATCTATTCTGAGATTTCGGGAGGCGTAAAAATAGATCCTGTCGTACTGAATGCTAATATTGTCACAGCAAAACCTTTGCATTCAGGGAGTTCCTACACCGCCATCATTGATATACATGACAGAAAAGGGGAGGGCACTTTCTCAGCAACCCTTGATTTTAATGTAGTACCTAATGACAAGATCAAAATAAAAAGTAAGGGGCTGACATGCGATGAAATATATCTCTTTTCCCATAAGAAAAAAGCAGCATTAAAGGGAGACTCCTTATATTTTGAAGAAGAAGCCTATATGATTTTTGAGGGACTAAAGGGATTAACAAATGAAGAAGATCAGGCATATATTGGTATCAGCATCCTTGTGCAGGATTCAGAAGGTTCTGTTGTCTCAGAAGATATGGATCTGATAGGTGATATTGGGATTGATTATTCAGAAGTTTCAAAGCAGATCGCTCCCAGCCTGGTGTTTGAGTTATCAGCACTGAAAAATCCGGTGTCCTGCAAGATTGAACTGTGGGATAAAAAAGGGAAAGGGAAAATTAAAACAACATTTGAGACTACGATTACTGCAAGACCGGAAGTCAAATAGTGATTGTCGGATTACCTTATGGCTTAATTCAGTAAATGCCACAAAATCAGGCGAAATTGCATTTGAGTAGGCGTGAATTGAAATTATTGGTTAAATTGCTGACAGATTTTATTTGATAAGCATAATTATTAAAAATAAACAGCAGAATGAGAAAAACTATCTTTACACTACTTATCGTACTATGGTCTTTTGTAACGTATGGCCAGAATAAGGTTTCTGTGGATGCCACACAGACAAATACACAAATAAACAAGCATATCTACGGGCATTTTGCCGAGCACCTGGGAAGATGTGTTTACGACGGTATCTATGTCGGTGAAGACTCAAGTATTCCAAATACCGATGGTGTACGGAATGATGTAATTGAAGCACTGAAAAAACTAAATATTCCGAACCTGCGATGGCCGGGAGGTTGTTTTGCAGATATATATCACTGGAAAGATGGTATTGGTCCTAAAAATGAGCGAAAACACATTGAAAATTTGTCCTGGGGTAATGTCAGGGAAGATAACAGCTTTGGTACACACGAGTTTTTGAACTTATGTGAGTTGCTCGGTGCCGAGCCTTATCTGGCTGCTAATATGAACTCAGGTTCTGTTCAGGAAGCAGTGGATTGGATGCAGTATGTGAACCATCCCAAAGGATCCAGCTATCTGACAGATCTTCGAGAGGAAAATGGTCGTGAAGATCCCTGGAGTGTAAAATTCTGGGGATTGGGAAATGAGTCATGGGACTGCGGAGGTCATATGACTCCTGATTACTATTCCAACCTCTATCGAAGATATGCCACTGCTATAACCAATTATGACAACACAGAAAACCTGTTCAGGATTGCTGTAGGACCAGGAGAACCAAATTATGTCTGGACTGACGTGGTAATGAAGAACATCCCGCTCAGACGCATTGAAGGATTGTCTATACACCACTATTCAGTATTCGACTGGGTTAATAAAGGGCCCTCTCAGACATTTACGGATGAGCAATATTTCAAAACCATGAAAAGAGCCTGGTTTATGGATGAATTCATTCGTAAAAATAGTGAGGTAATGGATAAGTATGATCCTGCCAAAAAAGTAGCCCTTGTTGTGGATGAGTGGGGTGGATGGTATACTCCGGAGCCCGGAAAAGGCATGTTATATCAGCAAAATACCATACGGGACGCTATGATTGCAGGAATGACCTTAAATATTTTTAATAACCACGCGGACCGTGTACGTATGGCCAACCTGGCACAAACTGTTAATGTGCTTCAGGCAGTAATCCTTACCGACAAGGAAAAGCTTGTCCTTACACCAACCTATCATGTTATGGAAATGTATAAAGTGCATCAGGATGCCATGTTGGCCCCTGTACAGGTTATTTCCGAAGAGTTTGTTGTGGGAGAAGATCGTATTCCTGCCGTTTCAGTATCAGCATCTGTTGATAAGTCCGGTAAAATGCATATTTCGCTTACCAATGTTGATAATACCAGCAGTAAAAAAGTTGAGATTGATATTAACGGTTTTGCAGCTTCGAAAGTCACAGGCAGAGTACTTACCTCAGCAAAAGTTCAGGATTACAACGCTTTCGATAATCCTGATAAAATCACACCACAGGCATTTGATAAGGCATCAATTAAAAAAGGATTGCTTACAGTTGATATGCCAACCAACTCAGTTGTAGTGCTTGAGTTGACCAAGTAAAAGAAATTATGTTTTGGAAGGAGACTGCCAATAGTAGTCTCCTTTTTATTTTAAAACCAATAATAATAATGGAAGATTTCGGGATAAACATGAATCAATTGGCAGGTCTTTTTCCTCAGGTATTGATCTTTATCGGTTGTATTTACTATATATCAAAAAACTCTACTCTGGAAGGATTTTTACTGTTTGGAGGATCTCTTATGGGTATATTTTCGAGTTTGTATTTTTTTATTGTAGTATCTGGAATCGGCTACAATCATTTTGTAACAAACATTATTTATACGTTAGGCACTATTGGATCAATATCCTTTGCTATCGGATTTTTTATGTTAATCCAAAAACTGGTGAAATCAAAGGAAGAATTTTGAAGTAAAGGATGTTCTCAATTCAGATGGTCCTGTGCCATTATTCTGAGGCTTGTATATTTATTACATAGCAGGCGAATTTCATCTTTGGTATCCTGCCGGGCCTTGAGATCTTTAAAAACGGCAATCCACCAGGTAGGGAAGATCAGATATTGCCAAAACTGAACTTTGTTCCTTTTGTAGTTAATGTCCGGGATCTCATTCGCAGTTTTTTTGAATTCATCATTTTCAATACGTTCGTTTATATACTTTTTTAGTTCGGAGGAATAGCGGGCGAACGATTCAATTTCTGTCGCAGAGTCGTTTCCGTTGAATATTCTTTCTGCCTGAGATAGTATATCGGTAAGTTGTCTGCTAAGTAAGGAGAAGGCTTTTTGCTGATCCATCATAAAAATATTTGGTGTTAAAAAAAAGAACAAAATTAAATTAAAAAATTTTTGATAAACCTGAAACTATTTCAGTCTTTTTTAACTCCTTGTAATGGATAATTCAGCAGGTGTTTTCCTGTATCTTATAATTGAACATAATGATCAATCCTGTTTAATCAATCAAGATCGATCATTATGCAATTAATATTGTTATCTGCTTGTCAGCTTTTCGGCTTCATCAAACAGGTTTATTGCTTCCAGATAGATCTCATTTACATCGTTGATGATCGGATAGAACATCTCTCTGCCCCAGATATTCCTGGCAAGAGTCGCTTTTACGATAATTTTTATCAGTTTTTCTGATTTTTTGTAGTCTGTGTTATCGTATTTAACCCCAAGATTTTCTCCGTGTTTGATAAGCGCATCTACAATGGCTTTGTCTATTTCAAAATTATTTTTGAATTCTTCAAAAGAAAGATTATCGAGTTTCTTTTTATTTTTTTCATAATACTCAAGGCAGAACTCACTTATAACATTGTTATTCCGAAGGTCGGCATAGTATTTTGAATCAAGGCTTGTATCAAGAGGTATGAAATAATCCGGCATGATACCGCCGCCGCCATATACGGTCCTTCCTTTGACAGTATTGTATTTGAGCGAGTCTTCGAACTTGATACTATCGGCATGGAACAATTCGCCATGCTTGATACGTTGCTGGAAGTCGCTGTGGTATTCATTTATGCCGTTTTCGTACGATTTTTGGATCGATCGTCCGCTTGGGGTGTAATATCTTGATATGGTAAGTCTTAATTCAGAACCATCACTCAATCGGAACAACGATTGCACAAGGCCCTTTCCAAAGGATCTTC
>JBNKDZ010000087.1:0-1841 GCA_050288525.1 Cyclobacteriaceae bacterium | reverse complement strand
GCCCAGGATCTGTTGGAAGGAAGCGTGTAATATGTAAACGCCCTGATATCTTTTGACCCCGGGAACGGGCAAAAACTTGAATTTATCTCGCCATACGAATTTGGATTGTTTTCATAAGGATCCGTACCAGCACCGGCACATACAGGATACAGCATCTGCGGATGGCCGGCATTTGCCCCTCCCAAATAGGGAGAAAGCTCACTATGGACATGATAGATTATCAGCCCCTCTCCGGGCAGATAGCTGTCAAAACCGGTTTTTGTACGGTTTTCCATCAGGAAATATTCGTTTTGGGTGGGGGTGTTAAAATAATAATACTGATCTGAACGCTCTTCCATATTTGTCAGACGTATTTGATTTTTAGGTTTGTTCAGCAATGTCGGTGTAACCCATTCAAATACTTTTGATTTAATATAGGCATTCGGATGCGCCGGTGATCGTCCACTGTTGTTATGATTTCCCCCGCTCATCAGACACCATTTGCCAAGTCCTGAATATTTGCCGTCATCCGAACTGCCGTCATAATAGTCTTTGGCACCAAACAAATGGCCCATTTCATGGCATATCGTACCAATGGTAACAATCGACTCATCATTTCTTAATTCACCTGAAATAGCGAAATACGTGAATTTCATATTATCAAGCACCAGGCTACTGGCTGAAAAATACGATTTATGTGGCCAAATTGCCTGTTCACCTCCCCCATTCATTTCGTCTTTACCTGCCGCAATGATGTAAATACCTTCAACGGTATTATCATTGTCGTTGTCATAAAGTGTGTAATCAATATCCTTATCTGCCAGTTGAATTGCTTCAATAGCCATTGCCCCTCCTTTTCCTTCAGCATCCGGGGCACCATAGTATCCCTCTTCACGACTCAGTGTATACGGGCCATAAACATCTGTCTGAATGTCAAACTGATTATAGGAAGCTTCGAGATAATAATCGCGCACACTCCCTTTGGCATTGTTCACCGAATATCCTTTATCATTAAATAATTTACGGAAGTCTTCTTTTGATAGATTAAATTTCTTTTCAGGGAATGAAACCAGAATACATATAAAGCGGTTTTTGCCTTTTGTAGGAACATAAGACGATCCGGTAGTACGGGCGTTGGAATATGAATCTGTATTCAGGGCCTGGGCAAATTGCCTTTTACTATAACACAATCCTTTCTCCAGTCCGGATATAATACGGATCTCTTCCTTCTCCCGGTCTCCCGGGTTATGCACCCTGAATTCAGAAGGAACCAGATTCCCCTGACCATCGATAAAACCATAGACATAAAAACTTTCATCATCAAAAATTGCCGTATATCCATCGATGGTTGATGCCCAGTTCAGGTACTCATCACCATGAAGCACGATGGTAATCTTTGAACCATCCGGTTGAGTGAAAACAACAGGTTCGTGCGGAGCCGGAGAGGCCACTGAAAAAAAACTGATGTACAGGAATACAAAAGACAGGCAGTATCTCATAGGTTATTAGTTTATATTGAAATTAATGATTTTTTCGGGATTATGTTAACCACAAAAATGTTTTTTTAAACTATAACTATTTATTAATCAAGATTTTTTGAGAATATACACTTCCATTTGAACCAACCTTCAGGACATACATTCCATTACTTATCTGATCTGTGTTAAAGGAATGAATTGTTAATCTTTGAACATCAGTTAAACGTTTATGATACACAACCTCTCCATACAAATTGTATAACTTCACGTCAGCATCCCGCAACACTCCGGCCATTTTTATATTGAGAAATCTATCCGCGGGAACCGGATATACAGATATTTTTGCACTTTCAACATCTCCAATACCTGTAACTTCATTATTAT
>JBNKDZ010000086.1:0-3853 GCA_050288525.1 Cyclobacteriaceae bacterium | reverse complement strand
CACCTCCCCGATTGAATATCTCAACATACCGTTTTTCTGACCATGGATTATAAACAGGTAACACGATCTTTTCTTTACTCTCCGGCCACCATTTATCAACTCCTTCAGCAGAAATACCCATGGAAGGTGATGTTTGTATTTCAATTCTTTGCACTTCAGGCATAATACGTTTCTGAGGTTCACTCCATGATTTATACCCGATATGGAGTTGTGCCATCATGTGATTCCATCTTCCTCCCATCAAACCATGATACTGATCTGTAAGTTCAGCATCATAATCAAATAATGTTTTTACCCGATCAGCCATTTCATTTGTGAGGCTTCTTTTTTGCATACCATATAAATAATTTTTTCCAAGTGTCACATACATTTGGTTTAGATTGGCACATGCTTTAACCGGATACTCAACAAGTTGAAAAAAAGCGGAGCTATATTCTTCATCGAGCTGGCCTGAAATTTCATTTACCTTTTCTACCAGCGTCATATAATCCTTAACTACATTATCAGCCTCTCTGTAATTTGTCAGGCTATAGATATCTTCAGAGAGCATCTCAGGCTTTCTTCGTGAATTATATTTGGTATACAGATCAAGTATTTCAGCTATCTCTACACTGTATTTATCCCCAAATTGTTGCCTTGCCCACTCGATCGAATAATCGTTCAAATCTTCTGCGTTAATTTTATCAGGCGCCCAGGCATAATCAAGGAAAAACGAGATTGGAAATTCCATGGGTTTAATATCACCGACATTTACGACCCAAATTTCCCTGGCGTTGTACTCATAGGCAAGATGCATTTGCTCCCATGTCTTTTCATTCTGTACGGTATTAAGCCATTTATAACTTCTTGGGCCTCCTACATAATCAAAATGGTAATAGATCCCATACCCACCCGTGTGGACATTTTCGTCCCTCTGTGGCAGTTTGCGTATATTACCCCAGTTATCATCACATAAAAGCAATGTGACGTCATCCGGAACCCGCATTCCTTTATCATAATAATCCTGGACTTCTTTATACAGTGCCCATACCTGTGGAACTTCTTCTGCTCTTTTTCCGGTCACTTCCGAAATAATATCCCGCTGATCTTTTACTATTCTTTCCAACAAAGTGATAGCCGTTCCTTCTGTCATTGCTTCGTCACCATCACCCCGCATTCCAATGGTCACTATACTTTCATTGTCACCCATGCGTTTGATTCCCTCTCTCCAGAAATCGCGCAGCACTGTTTCATTTTTCTCGTAATTCCAATCTCCTTTACCATATCTACTCCATTCTACATGAGATCTCATGAGAGGCTCATGATGTGATGTACCAATCACCACGCCATACATATCAGCTAATGGAGCACTTAATGAATCATCATCATAGAGTGATCTACCCCACATGGCTGGCCAGAGATAGTTCCCTTTATTTCTTAAAATCAGTTCATAGACCTTTTCATAGAATTCATGGTTAAACTGTCCGAATTTCTCAAATACCCATTCAGACAATGCCGGTGCTTCGTCATTGATAAAAATACCCCTGTATTTTACGGCAGGTTCGCCAAGCGTATATTTACCTTCCTTCACATACAGTGCAGGATGTGTTTTCACAGGCACATCAGCCCACCAATACCATGGAGAAACTCCGATCTCTTTTGACAGATCATACATGCCATAGATCGTTCCTCGTTTGTCACTTCCTGCAATTACCAGTGCTTTGTCAACACCTTTAAACGGTTCCGAAACAGTTTGTAAAATGAATTTTTCCCTCTTTCCTTTCAGTTCAGTCTCGTCGATTTTGTTGTTTTCAATCAACTGATCGATCAACGGACTTTTACCAATTGTACCGATTATTACAACATTTAAGATATCCTTTCCCTGGACATCATACATGATCTCCGGAGCAACTCCTGTAACCCTCGTTATATCGGTCTGAAGATGTTTAGTGACCTTTAAAACTCCAGGAAAATCCTGTGAACTTACCAATATTGGGGTGGATTTACCTGATTCGGACAACATAAAAGTCTTTTCTCCGGCTTGAGACACAACATAGGAGCCATCCCTTAGCCGCTCTCCATCAACAGATGTATAAAACGCTTTGAAATCTGTTGGCGCCTCAACCTGCTTATTATCGTCACATGACAACATCAAGGACACCACTATAGCAAAAAACAATTGTTCAACTCTAAACGCCTTGATTCCTTTGATTGGTTTCTGTTTCATTGTTGCTACTTCTTTAAATTCCTGCTCAAATTCCGCCACTTCTTTTGGTTTGTTAAACTATTTAACGGTTAAAATTACTTCCTGTATCTCAGGCATACCAAGTTCTGTACTTCTGTCAATCGGAAGCGAACCGCCAATAAAAATGCTGTATTCACCTTTTTCCAATTCAGGATCACCCTCTTCATTAAAGAATGTCAGCATTTCAGGCGTTATCTGAAACTGGACATTCACTGAATCTCCGGCTGCCAACCTGAACCGTTTAAATCCTTTTAATGAATAAAGTGGCTCTCTGACACTTTTATTTCTT
Source organism: Cyclobacteriaceae bacterium (assembly GCA_050288525.1). GTDB lineage: Bacteria > Bacteroidota > Bacteroidia > Cytophagales > Cyclobacteriaceae > JBNKDZ01. Next base: position 1,340 of record JBNKDZ010000086.1, on the reverse strand, counting down.
TTGGTAACATACAACTGGACAACCTCTTCAGCATCAACATTCCCGGTGTTTTTTAGGGATATTTCGACATTCAACTTTTGTCCTTTACGAATTTTACTTTCTGATAACCGGATATTTGAATATTCAAATTTGGCATAACTTAATCCGTAGCCGAAGGGATACATAGGTGTTTCACTCATATACCGGTAGGTCCTTCCCTGCATTGAATAATCCTTATAGGGTGGCAGTTGATCCAATGATTTCGGGAAAGTTATGGGTAACCTTCCGGAAGGTGACTCCTTACCGAAGATAATATCTGCAACGGCATTCCCTCCTTCTTCTCCCGGATACCATACAAGCAATACAGCATCCGCTATCTCGTGGACTTCGGCAAGGTTCATCGGACTCCCACCTGTAATTATGGCTATTACCGGGTTGTCATGCCCGTTTTTAAGTTTTTTAAGATAATCAATCTGATTCTTCGGTAAATTGTAATCCAGTCTGTCCCCAAAATCTGCTGAAGCGATAGCAGCCCCTTCTTCGCCTTCGATGACCCCGGTAAGGCCTAATACAGCAAAAATCGCATTACTGGTTTTGGCCGGACCAATAGAATAGTCAATAGGATTTACATTATCACGGTCAAGTAATATACCTGGTCTGTATTGCAGCTGACTACCCGGCTCGATCGCCCCGGCAATCCCCTCCAGTATTGTGAACATATCAGGATTAACTCCATAATAATTACCAAGTAACGCTTCAACACTGGCAGCCGTCGGCCCCACGATAAGATAGCTTGATAATCCGTTTGATAACGGCAGTACACCATTGTTTTTCAACATAACGATGGACTTAACAGCAGCTTCTCTGGCTAATGAACGGTGTTCCTCAGCATTTATAACTTCAACCGGAATCTTGTCATAAGGATTGCTTCCTTCAGGATCAAACAATCCAAGTTTAAAACGTGTTCGAAGCAAACCTGACAGTGCCTGATCGATTTTATCTTCCTGCACAAGTCCTTGTTCCACAGCATCAATCAGTTTATTATAGACAAACCCACAATTTAGATTTACATCATGGTTTAGTGCCATAGCGGCAGCTTCTACATCTGTATCAACAACTTTGTGACCTTCATAGAAATCAATGAGCGCTCCGCAGTCCGTTACGATATGTCCGTTAAAACCCCATTCATTTTTTAAAATATCGGTAAGCAGGGTTTTACTTGCGCAGCAGGGTTCATCATTCGTACGGTTATAGGCACACATAACAGACTCTACTCCTGCCCCGACAAGCGCTTTGAATGCCGGGAGATATGTTTCGCGAAGGTCCATTGGATCTGTTTCGGCATTGAACGCATGCCGGTC